>JAGVQJ010000060.1 GCA_020051775.1 Calditrichota bacterium
ATACTTACCCGGTGGAACCCAAGGCGACTCCACCGCCGCCACGCCTGAAAAAGGGCGAAGGTTGAACAGTTTTATCATCGAAGAGGTCGTAAAACTTGTGGTAGAACTGAATAAATGACCGAGCGGACAGATTAAATTAACAGGAATCATGAACGGGAAGAATTTCATCATCGAGCGGCGTCGGGTCAAACATGCGCGTATCATCGTCAATCGGCAGATGCAGGTGCGGTTGATTGTACCGCGTAAATTCAGCCGTAAGCAGGTTAATGCGCTGATCGAGGATAAATCCGACTGGATCGAAAAACAGTTGAACCATTTCGACCGAATACAGAACGCCCGAGTTCGGCTCGAAAAGGGAGAGATCCTCTATTTAGGCGCAGTCTACCGTTTCCAGCACCGCGAAGATTTACACGGCCAGGTCGAAATAGACGCCTGCAACCGTATTATCTTTAGCGGCGCCAATTTGTTGAGCCGGCCAATTCAGGATTTCTGGTACCGGAGCGAAGCACGCCGGTTGATCGAGCGCAAAGTCAATTTCTGGAGCCGGTTGCACGGATTTAATTTTAAGATGATGGTCATTCGCGGGCAGAAAACTCGCTGGGGATCTTGTTCCAGCAAAGGCAACCTGTCTTTCAACTGGAAACTCATCAAAGCTCCTGAAGCTATAATGGATTACATTATTTTCCATGAACTTACACATACAGAAATCCTCAACCATTCGCCCGCTTATTGGGAGCGTCTGGGCACCTTTTATCCACAATATCGGGCGGCCAAAACCTGGTTAAAAGCGAATAGTTGGATATTGGATTGAAGTCCTGCAAGGTATGAATTCCTCCCAGATTGCTTTTGATAGAATCAGGAATTTGAGGCATTTCGGCCAAATCGCTAAAAATATCGGCTTGATGAATTTCTCTTGCATCATACAAAATATTTAATTATATTGAATACCAGAAAGAAACTAACCTGCAACTTTGGAAAACCAACCTGGAAGAGGTGTTTATGAGAAACGGTAGAATCATCATCTGTGCGCTGTTGACCTTGGCTGGATTCTGCACCGCATTTGCCGCTTATACGCCCCTACGCAGCGATGTTGCCGGAGAGGCGCCTTTGATTCAAGTACTGCGCAATAACCTATCGGAAGTGCAGTTGGAGATACGCCTGCCCGGCCTGGAACTCACCGAAGGTGCGCTGGACGGCAAAAGGTGGGATCGAGTGGAAATTCCGGGAGGCGGATATGAGTTGGACCAAGGCTCTCCGGAAACCCCCCATTTCACCCGGCTGATCCTCATCCCAGCTACTGCCGCAGTCCATGCTGAATTTGAAGCTCTGGAATCCACCATTATTCCCAATATATTGCTGATGCCCGCTCAGGGTAAAGACCCCGTTGACCTAAAGATCACGGACCATGTCCAGTATAATGAAGTAGTTTATGCTCGCAATACACTGTACCCGTCCCAACGAGTCATGATCGGTGAACCGGCCATCATTCGCGGTCAGCGGGTGGTGGCGCTGCGCACGAATCCGGTGCAATATAATCCGGTCACCCGCGAGCTGGTGGTAACTACGAAGTTCCGAGTAACGGTCAGCTTCGACGGCCAGGATCTGCGGAACGTGCCCATTAGATCGCTTCTGCTGTCGCGGAGCTGGGCGAACATGATTCGGGCAGGTAGTTTCAACGGCGACGACCTGGAATATGACGCCGAGGCTGTTGGCGCCTACATGATTATAGCTGAAAATGATGCTGGATTACAGGGTTATTTGACTCCTTTGGTGGATTGGAAGAAACGCAAAGGACACAGCGTCACCGTGCAGACTTTCCCCACCACCTCCGTGCCCAGCAACACGACCGTCAAAAGTTGGATTCAAACAGCGTATGATACATGGCCTATTCCTCTGGAATTCGTGATGCTGGTGGGCGACGTGGATGGCGGCACCTCATACCAACTCCCGGGCTGGTCGGTAACTGCTCCACCCTATGGCGGCGATATAACCGATTATGCATACGCTCAACTGGAAGGCAACGACATCCTGCCGGACGTCGCCCTGGGGCGACTACCCGCGGCCAATGCTACCGAAGCCCAGACCATGATCAATAAGATCCTCTACTATGAGAAAATACCCTATACGGATAACAGCGCCTGGTATCACCAGGGCGTGTTGATTGCGGAGTCCCCCGGCTCAGGGTTTTCCACTATCCAGACGAATCGTTACATCAAAACGCGCATGATTCTGAACCAATATACGCGCATAGACACATTATGGTACAATATGTCCGGATCAGTGAATACTACGCTTTCACCGGCCATCAACAACGGAGTCATCTACGCCAACTATCGCGGCGAAGGGACTATGGGGAACTTCTATACCAGCAGTATTGACGCCTTAACCAATGGTCGCAAACTTCCCTTCGTGGTGACCATCACCTGCGGAACGGGTGGATTCGAAGGGGATTCCTTCATGGAACATTTTGTCGTTTCGGGAGCCCCGGCTACGCCGCGGGCGGCGGTTGGATGTATTGGAACCGCTACCTTGGGCACTCACACGCGGTTCAATAATGTCATGGATATGGGGGTTTTTGCCGGCATCTTCGACGTGGGCGCAACCGAATCCGGGAATGCGCTGAATTATGGAAAATTGCAACTCTGGCTCACGTATGGAATCCATGATTTCTCTGCGGCGGACAACTTCTGTCGGTGGAATGCTCTGGCGGGCGACCCCGGACTGGAAATGTTCACCAAAGCTATCCAGTTCATGACGTGCAGTGTGCCCGATCAGGTTACATTCGGCGTCAATTCGCTGACGCTGAATGTCAACGAAACGGGTGTTGGCCCGTTGGAAGAGGCCATTGTCTGCTTGTATAAGGCGGGTGAACTTCAGTCAGTAGGCACTACCAACGCGAACGGCCAGGTAACATTACCCTTAACCGTCAGCGCCGCGGGAAACGTCAAGGTTACTATCACCAAGCAGAATTTCTTCCCGCTGGTAGATTCGCTGGAAGTCGTCAGCGCAGCCGTGGCCGTGGGTTATCAGAGCCACACGGTGGATGACGACAACCTGGGAGGCACCGTAGGGGATAATGACAACGTCCTCAATCCCGGCGAAACGGTGGATTTACCTCTCACTTTCATGAACTATGGCACCTCCACGACGGCTACCGGCATTACGACGACTGCTGCTGAGAGCGATCCTTTCACCACTCTGTCCAGCGCTACTCAAAGCTTCCCGAATATGACCCCAGGAGCTACGGGTAACAGCGGCGGGTCTTTACGTTTGGTACTGACGTCGGATTGTCCCGACGGCTACACCGTACCCCTGGCGTTTAATACAACTTCCGGGCAGGGAAGCTGGCTGGGAGGATTGGCGCTACCGGTCGTCTCTTATTTAATGACCCTGTTGAGCGCCCAGACCTCGGGTAGCGACACCTTGCTCTCGCCGGGAGAAACAGCCAATCTGATCCTGGCTGTCAAGAATTTTGGCCACAAGACAGCCACGGCGTTGACTGCCACCATCACTTCGCTGGATCCGCTGGTAACCGTCAACGACAACAGCGCCTCTTTCGGGACGATCAATATCGGAGCGCCCGGCAATTGTTCCGCCAATCCTTTCAACCTGACCGCAGCGGCCAATGCCCCTCCGGGCCATCCGGCAAAATTGCGGGTAGTCTTCAGCGCTAACAATGCCGCCCAGACGGAAACGCTGACAGTGGCGTTGGGAACCAAGCATTCCTATGACCCCCAGGGACCGGACGAGTACGGCTACTATTGCTTCGATAACACCGACGCCAATTACGCTCAAACCCCAACATACAATTGGGTTGAAATTGATCCCACCTTCGGCGGGTCCGGGACTATGATCCCCATTTCCGACGTCTCGGATAGCGATGATTCGTCGTTTGTTGTGACTCTTCCCTTCACCTTTGGCTACTACGGGCAGACGGCCACACAGGTTACGGTTTGCAGCAACGGCTGGCTATCCACCGTGGCCAACATTTCCTTCAATGATTTCCGCAATCACCCCATCCCCTGTCCGATAGGGCCCTACGCGATGATCGCCCCCTTCTGGGACGATCTGATCACCTGGTCGGGAGGGCATGTGTACAGTTGGCATGATGTTGTCAATCATCGCTTCATCATTGAGTGGTCGCGCATGAAATCGCTGGCCTGGCCGCAACCACAGCAGATCTTCGAGGTGATACTTCTGGATCCGGCCTACTACAGCACTCCCACAGGCGACGGGGAGATCATCTTCCAATACCACACCATAGATCATATTCAAGGGATCTCCGATGACAATCCCTGGAGCACTATCGGCATCGAATCCCCGAACCAATTGGTCGGTATCGAGACGATGTACTGGGGCAGTTACCATGACCCCGCTGCTGCTCCGGTGCAAACCGGCAGAGCTATGAAATTCACGACGGCGATTACTTTTCAACCGCCGGGAGGAACCCTGGACGTCACACTGGCGCCGGTTAATCCGCCCATCGTCATTCCGGCTTCGGGCGGTTCCTTCAGCTACAACGTTTCGGTTACCAACAACGGCAGCAGTCCTGCCTCCTTCGATGGTTGGATCATGCAGTACACTCCCGGTGGAACCTGGCAGGGACCTATGCTGGGACCGGTTAGCTTGATACTTCCGGCGGGAGTAACGGTGACGCGCCTGCGCACCCAGAATGTGCCGGGATCTGCCGCTCCGGGAGTTTACACTTACCGGGGTTACGTCGGTATCTACAGCACGGTTAAATGGGATTCCAGCAGCTTCACCTACACCAAGTCGGTGACCGGTGACGGATCGTTCGTGGGTGATTGGGATAACTGGGGCGAGAGCTTTGCGCCGTATGAAACAGTGACCACCTCCCAGGATGGTCTTCCGGCTCAATATTCGCTCGAACAGAACAGACCCAATCCCTTCAATCCTACGACCAGCATCAATTATCAGCTCGCAGCGCTGAGCCACGTCAATATACGGGTGTACGACACTGCCGGGAGGTTAGTGACGTCTTTGGTGGACAGTTGGCAGGAAGCGGGAACGCACCAGGTCACTTTCGACGGCTCGAAGTTGTCCTCCGGTCTCTACTTCTTGAGGATGCAAGCGGGCGAGTTCAACAGCGTTAGGAAGATGATGTTAGTCAAATAGATTCAAGTCTGGAGTCAAAAAATTTAAAAACCGCACTGGGGTCGAGCATGTCTCGACCCTTATCTTTTATAGTGAGGAAGAGAGCAGCAACAAACTTGACAACAATTTCGGTTGCATTTGGGAGGAAAATTCATTACAGTTATGGGGAAATGAAAATTTAACATTCCAGAAGGAATGCCATGCGAGGAATGCGATTTGGGGTTGCCTGTGCTGTTTTAATAATGGCGACCCAATTGGAGTTTCAGGCGAAAACGCCCAAAGTGACTTACCCCGAAACGCCGAAGATCACCGTCTGCGACACATTGTACGGAACAGTGCTGAAGGACGACTACCGCTGGCTGGAGAACGCTCAAGATTCGCTTGTGACCACTTGGACGGAAGCGGAAGAGAAACTGACGCATTCGCTGCTGGACAACCTACCGCAACGCACTTGGCTGATGGAGCGGTTGAACGAACTGTGGCGCTACGATGACGAAAGCGTGCCCCACAGGTGCTTAATCGGCGACCGCATTTTCATTTCCACCAAGAAGAAAGATGACGAAAAGTGGGTTTACTGCACGATGGAGCGGGAAGGCGCTTCGCGCGTCGAGTTGTTGAATCCCAACAAGTGGGATCCAACCGAGACGCTGGATGGCGCCGTGCCGTCTCGCGACGGCCAGTATGTGGTTTATGGGGTGGCACGCGGCGGCGATGAAAATTCCGTCTACCGGGTTATGGTCAGCTCCACAGGCGAGCTTCTGCCGGACACTTTACGCGGCTGGAAACAGTCCGTGTCATGCTGGATGCCGGACAATTCCGGATTCTATTATTCCGCCAAACCGCTCAAGGGCGAAGTCCCCGAGGGCGAGGAGAACTACTGGCATGCCGCCTGGTATCACAAGTTGGGAACTCCGACAGATCAGGATCGTAAAATCTTCTCTCACACCGGAGTCAAAGAGTACTGGCATGGCGTGAGTATCACCGAAGATGGGCGCTGGGAAATCTATAGCCGCAGCCTCTTCAATAAGAATGAAATCTACTACCGTCGCACTGGTTCCAACGATACCTTGACGGCGTTGGCCACCGGCTTCGACGCACAATACAAACCGGAATTCATCGGCGACAGGATCTTCATCCACACCGATCTAAACGCGCCCAATTACAAGGTCTACCTCACCGATACCGCACACCCGCAGCGCGAGGCCTGGCAGGAGTTCATCCCGGAGGGCAAGGATCGGTTGGATTATATCTCCGGCATCGCCGGGCAGCTTTATGTTTCCTATCTGCACAACGCTCATACCATAGTCAAGGTCTATGACCTGGACGGGACATATCGCCACGACCTGCCCTTCCCCACTCTGGGTAGCGGATACGTTTCCGGTCACTGGTCGCAGCCGGAAGTCTGGGTGTACTTCTCCAGTTTTATCTTTCCGTCCACGACCTTTAAGTATGATTTCGACCGGGACAGCCTGTCGCTCTATCGTAAGTATCCCGTCGAAATCAATGTGGATCAATTTACAAGTGAACAGGTGTGGTATAATTCCAAGGACGGCACTCCCGTATCAATGTTCCTGGTGTACCGCCAGGATCTGAAGAAAAACGGCAAGAATCCGGTGATGCTGACCGGTTATGGCGGTTTCAACATATCCATGACGCCAAGCTTCTCCATAACGCGGATGACCTGGCTGGAAGCCGGAGGGATGATCGCCATCCCCAATCTTCGCGGCGGCGGGGAGTATGGCCAAGCCTGGCACCTGGCCGGCATGCGCGAAAAGAAACAAAACGTATTCGATGATTTTATCGCCGCGGCTCACTGGTTGATTGACCACAAATACACCAATCCCAAGAAACTGGCCATCAGCGGTGGGAGCAATGGCGGGTTGCTGGTCGGAGCCGCTACCGTGCAGGCGCCGAACCTGTTCAAGGTTGTGGAATGCGGCGTACCGTTGCTGGATATGGTGAATTATCACAAGTTTGGGATTGCGAATATCTGGGCGGAGGAATACGGCAGCAGCGACGATTCTGCGCAGTTTAAGTACATTCTCGCTTATTCACCCTATCAGAATATTAAGATGGGAGTGCGCTACCCGGCTATGATCATCCAAGGTAGCGAGAACGACGCTCGGGTAGATCCCATGCACGCCCGCAAGATGGCGGCGCGGCTCCAGGCCGCGGATAAAGGCGGCGGACCGATCCTGTTGCTGGTGCGCAAGGATTCCGGCCATGGCGGCGGGACCACGATCACGGCGCAGATCGCGCAACGATCCCTGCCGTTGGCGTTCATGATGGAGCAGTTGGGGATGCAGACCCCCCGGATAAAGGAATAGGGAACAGAAGATAGGGAACAGAGAAAAGAAAGATGAAAAATCGAATATACTGCGGCTCCACCGATCTTTCCCAGAAAGGACAAGTTGTGCTGTTGGCCGGTTGGGTGCAACGTGTACGCAATTTGGGCGGACTGGTCTTTTTCGATCTGCGAGATCATACCGGTCTGGTACAGGTTACACCAGACCCGTATCATGAAGATCATGATCATTTGTACGAGACTGCAATCCATTTGCACCATGAGGATGTGGTGGAGATTCACGGATTGGTACGCCGTCGCCCCCAGGGTGGCGAAAACCCCAAAATGGCCACCGGTCTGCTTGAAGTCGTTGCCACCCGTATCAAAGTGTTGTCGCGCGCCACTACACCGCCATTTCTCCCGGAAGAGGCGGATTCAGTGCAGGAGGAACTGCGCCTGAAATACCGCGTGCTCCACTTGCGCGCCGATCGTATGCAGCGTAATTTCCGTCTGCGTCACCGGCTCTCCCAAACGGTGCGCCGCTATTTCGACGAGAACGGCTTCATCGAAGTGGAGACGCCTTTCCTGGTCAAGCCCACACCGGAAGGTGCAAGAGATTTTCTGGTGCCCTCGCGGTTGCACCTGGGGCGAGCGTATGCTCTGCCGCAGTCGCCACAGATCTATAAGCAACTTTTGATGGTGGCCGGATTCGACCGTTATTTTCAGATCGTCAAATGCTTTCGGGACGAGGATCTGCGCGCCGACCGCCAGCCGGAATTCACCCAGATTGACGTGGAACTCTCCTTCACCGAAGAACCCGAAGTACAGGAGATTATGGAAGGGCTGATGGCGCGAATCTTTCAAGACGTGAAAGGTCAGACTGTCCCCGTGCCTTTTGAGCGCATTCCCTATCACGACGCCATGCTTCAGTACGGCAGTGACAAACCCGATCTACGCATCCCCCTTAAAATCGCCGACCTGTCAGGAATATTCGCGTCATCCGAATTTCGCGTATTCTCAGAGGCTTTGGCCGGAGGCGGAGCCATTCGCGCCTTGAATCTGCCCGGCGCAGGAGGCTATTCCCGCAAGCAGCGCGACGATCTGCTGGAGAAAGCCAAATCCTGGGGACTGGGGGGGCTGGTTTTCCTGCAGTGGTTACCGGCGGGGATCACTTCAACTGTGGCCAAGTTCATGACTCCTGAGCAGATGAAGGCTGCCGCAGAAATTGTTAAGGCTCAGAGCGGCGATCTGATCGCTATCGGTGCGGATAGGAATATCGAAAAGCTGGCCGTCGGCATGGGACAGCTACGGCTGTGGATCGGCCGGGAATTGAATCTCATCCAAAAAGACGAACATCGCCTTTGCTGGGTCGTGGATTTTCCCATGTTCGAGTGGAATGCGGAGATGAACCGCTACCAGGCCGCCCACCACCCCTTTACGTCGCCGGTACTGGCGGATCTCGAGGCTTACGCCGACCAACCAGGCAAGATCCGGGCGCGAGCCTACGATCTGGTACTTGACGGCAACGAAATCGCCGGAGGGTCAATCCGCATTCATGATCGCGAAGTGCAAAAGAAAATTTTCCAACACCTGGGGTTCACACCAGAAGAAGCTCAGGCCAAGTTCGGCTTTCTGTTAGAGGCGCTGGAATTGGGCGCTCCGCCTCATGGAGGCATTGCCTTCGGTCTGGATCGCTTGGCCATGATCCTGGTGGGAGCCGATTCCATCCGCGACGTGATCGCCTTCCCGAAAACGACGGCGGCGCTGTCTTTGATGGATGGATCGCCCGCTCCGGTGGCAGATGAACAGTGGGGGGAATTGGGGTTAAAGCGTTTAACATCCTGATAATATGCGAAAAAAACCAAATACCTTTCACCCCAGGCAAAACCGAGAGTCGGGACGATTCCAGCGCCCTAAGCCCGATCATGAGCCTCTCCTCCCCATCACCGGGCGGAGGCCAGTCGAGGAGTTGCTGCGGTTGAACATGAAACCGGAAAAGTTGCTCGTTCTGGCCAGGGAGAGGAGGGGGAAAGAGGCGAATATCCTGACGCCGTTCCGGGAAGCGGGCTGGAAGATCGAAGAAGTGGAGCGCGCCAAGCTTGACTTGGCAGCAGAAGCCTTACACCACCAGGGTTTCGTGGCGCTGATCCGGCATTTTCCCTATCGCACGACGGCGGAACTGATCGAACAAGCCCAAGCTCAATCAGATCCTCTCATCATCGCTTTGGATGAAGTCCAAGATGCCGGCAACCTGGGCGCCATTCTGCGGTCGGCAGAGTGCGCGGGGGTAGTCGGTGGAGTAATTCCAGTACATCGCGCGGCGGGAATCACCGCGGCGGTCATCAGAGCCTCTGCCGGAGCGGCATTGCATTTGCCCTTAGCTCGAGCCGTTAATCTGGCGCATGCCCTGGAAGAGTTCACGGTAGCTGGGTTTCGGGTTTTCGGCGCAGACCAGGAAGGCATGCAATCCCTGTATAAAACTGACCTAACCGGTCCGGTAGTCATCGTCGTTGGTTCCGAAGGGCGCGGCTTGCGCCCGGGGGTAAAGCGTCGCTGTGAGGCCCTGATTTCAATCCCCATTCGCGGTCGCACCGCCTCTCTGAATGCTTCGGTGGCCGCCGCTCTCTGTCTCTATGAAGCCTTACGGCAACGCCAGGTTTAATTTTTAAACTCGCCTGTGGGTATGAACTAATTACACTTGCCACTTACCGGAACTATCCTCGCATTTCAAAGGTAAAATCTACAGTAAGGTTAATAGGCAAATTAGTACTCAGCCTAGCCTGGAAACGAGTTTTAATCCCTGCCAAAGGACCGCCGTCAAGACATGAATCAGCGAATATTTCGTGCAATACGCTGTTATTTTACAAATTTTACCTATTCCTAACAATTCTCTTGACTTTAGCCTTTTTTTTTATTATACTATAGGCGGTTGTGCGACTGGCCGTGGCAGCGGGTAGGGGCGGGGGTCAAAATGACGGCTACGGTACTCAGTCAAAAGAAACCCGGCCCGAAAGGGGCTTTTTTTTCGACAATCGAAGCAAGATGTTCTTCGAGTTTGACATTCGTACCGATAAACAGTGTGAACTCATCAAGGTTGACCACCTCCTGGAGGACGCTCTGCGGCAAAGCAACCTGGAGCATGGCGCCCTGATCGCTTTTATACCCCACACCACGGCCGGCATTACCATTAATGAGAATGCCGACCCAGCCGTCAAACAGGACATTCTCGCCTCACTGGAGAAAAAGATCCCTTTCCAGGATGGATACCATCACGCTGAAGGCAACTCTGCCGCACATATCAAGGCGTCCTTGATGGGCAGTTCCGTCACGGTTCCCGTCGCCAATTCCCGGCTTAAAATGGGAACGTGGCAATCCGTTTTTTTTGCCGAGTTCGATGGTCCCCGGCACCGCCAGCTTTGGATTATGCCGATTTTTTCCAAGGCACAATAGCCCCATCGCCTGATCACATTTTTAACAATACCTTAAAAAAAGTGGACATCTCCTCACCATGGCATCTAACGATCATATAATGGAACAAGATGATCAGATTTTCCTTCTGGTCAAAAAAGGACAATTCGAAGCCTTAAAGGACGGCTTAGCCAAGCTGCAAGAACCTCATTTGCGGCGAATTGCGGCTTATTGGCTGGGATCTCAGGACGCCATGCTTCAGGCTCCGGATGACCTCAGCAGTTTGCTAAAGGAAGCGATGGGAAGCGCCGTAAACCTCTTCAATGTACTGGACCGGCTGCCCAAAAAATCCTACGACTTGCTCTACTACATTTTATCAGAAGGCGGAAGCGTGAGTTTGGAGGAGCTGAAGACCGGCTTCTCCAGCAAAGACAAGAAAGGACTGCGCGAGGCTTTACAACCGCTAACCGTTCGAGGTTTGGTTTGGGAACTGCGTACAGCCGCTGCTGATGAATCAGGAGCCAGGCTGCATGTGCTCTCGACGTGTGCCGCCCATTTGCAAATGCCTTCATTCCTGGAAGGTAAACTGGGAACTTTGTTGCCTCACCGATCCAAGGAACAACTGCATAATTTGGTGGAATCTCTGGAGGGCGACGCCAAACAACTTTCCCGCAATCGTGAGATCATTCCCTGGTTGAAGAGCCAGCTCAGAAATCCCGTGCGCCTGCGACGTTATATCGAAACGTTCGATTTGAATGACCGCAAACTGTTTAAGATTCTGGCGCTGCACCCCATGGGTCTCACCGCCTCCACTTTGCAGCATGAGTATTCGTTGTTCTGTCAGAAAGACCCTGAGGAAGAGCTGCAGGATATGCTGGACAACTTGACCAATCGTCTGGGTCTGCTGCACGTGGACTACGCCTCGCCTGAAGCCGGTGAAAAGCGCGTCAAGGAACCAGTATATCGTTTGCCGCGAGAAATTGCTCATATCATTCGCTTCAACTTCAAAGAGAAATACAGCGACGATTTCCGACCGATTTCGATATTCCTGCCTCCGGATGAGGATTTTGCCTTAAGTTCCCGCAGCAAGGAACGGTCCTCCTTATGGATTGATTTCCAACAGTTGTTGAATCATCTGGTGCGCTGCGAGGTTGGGGTCATCCGTAAGGGCGGGATGCATAAGAAAAACCTGAAGCGCATCCTGGATCGTTTGGAAGGCCACCCGGTAGATGCTTATCATTACTTGGATTTCCTGTTCTTGTATGCCTATGAGAGGGAGATTTTATACCCCGAAGGTGAACGCTGGAAGATCAACGTCAAGAATCTACTGCCGGTGCAGCACGAAGCCGCCTTCTGCTGGGACTTCTGGACTTTCTATCGCAACAATGCCTCTTGGAACGACCGTGATTCCAGCCCTCTGCAGGGCGTCCTGCAGAAGGGGGATTCGAACTACATCTTCTCACTGCGCCGCGCCATCTTAAGATTGCTTTGGGACTGCCCGGTGAATCAGTGGATCGAGATGAAGATGTTCTTCGACAGCCTGATGGATCGCGAGGAATCCTTTCGCAATGGTGAGATTCCCTTAGCCGGGATGGACCCCCTGCGGGAAAAATACCGCTTCGTGAAATCAACCATGGAGCGGTCGCTGACGTGGCTGGGGGTCGTGGACACCACCACGATAACCTCACGACGTGTGGATCTGTTCCGCTTAAACGATATTGGATCCTGGCTTTTGGCGGGCAAGCCGAATCAGGCGCCTTTTGCGCCGCGCGAGGAAGCGGAATCGGTGACCGTGCAAAACAATCTGGAGATCACGGTTCCAGCCGGCTTCCCGCTGGAAAAGCAGCTTTACCTGGCGCGATTCACAGACGACCACAAAGGCCGCATCGTGGTGACGCGGGCGTCCATCCGCCGGGGGCTGGAATACACACTTTCGGCTCGCGAGATGCGCGAATTCCTGGCCGACCACGCGCAAAACACCCTACCCGGCAATCTGGATCACATCATCCAGGAAGTGGTGGAAAAATCCGGCAACATCTTCGTAGGCGGCGAACCGACCCGACTGGAAGTCAGCGACCAGATGCTGATGGATGAGCTCTTAGAACAGAAGCGCTTCATGCCCTTCATTCAGGAACGCGCCGACGCCAAGAAGGCTTATCTGCGGCGCGGCGCTGACCTGGAGAAGCTGCTGGAGGAGCTTCGGAGCGCGGGATACTCACCGAGGGTGTTGTAAATAGTCGCCTCCGCCCCGACCTAAAGGACGGGGCTACAACTATAAGAAGCCCCCTGAAGGGGGCTCAATCACAGTTGCGTCAGGTCTTAGCCCGATGGGGGCGTGGCCTGACGCTTTTGTTTTTTACTACCCACTATCCCCACAATCCCTTGCCCTTATTTCAACAGCACGAGCTTGCCTGTGGTGATATTCGGCCCGGCGTTGAGGCGGTATAGGTAGAGGCCGGAAGGGAATTGCTCCGCCTCCCATGTGGCATTATAATATCCGGCAGGGTGGTTTCCATCCACGAGGGAGGCTACCTCTTGCCCCAAGAGATTATAGATGGTCAATCGCACATTCGCGCCTTCAGGCAGGCCAAAGCGGAAGGTTGTCACGGCATTAAAGGGATTGGGGAAGTTCGGGGACAGGAAGAAATGCTCCGGTACGGGAGCCTCGACTTCTGGAACTTGGCTTTCACCCTGACAAAAAGCTTGTGACGCTGTGGGGAATGGCCGGCACATGAGAAAATTATCAAAGCAGGCTCCTTCATTGATCCCAGAATCCAGGTTGCATTTAAGCCATAGATATAATGTATCGCTGTTCCCGAAATAATCCTCGCCGGTGATGGTCGTCTGGTTGGGGCCGCCTTCATCCCAGATAATGTTCCAAGTCCCATGCATCTCACGATTCATGGCAACGTGCTGCCAGCGATAATCGAAAGAGGTGATGAGAACTGAATTCTGAATTGTATTATTCCAAATGGTGCTGATGCTGTTGCCGTCGTGCTCAAACAGTGAAAAACCTAAGAACTGTTCGTAGCTCCACGGCCAGAATCCAATCCAAGTGTGGTGTTCAGTTGTAGAAGTTCCGCCGCGGTAAATATCGAATTCCAAGTGAAAATCCATCAGGGGAAGAACTACTGCCTGGATTAATCCGAAGTGGGTAATACTCCGGCTGTGGACATCAAGACAGAAGTTACTGTCAAGCAGGACGACTTCAGTATGTCCGGAAAGGTGCATCCAGGTAGGATTCTGAGTATAATTGCCGTCCTCGAAATTATCCATCCAGACCGGCCCGGTGGGCAGCTTCGTAAATGGAAAGCTGTCTGCCGCCGAGACGTTAGCAGGGAAGGAACCCAGGCTTACTTTATAAACGTAACGACCCACGGCAGCCTGCGTGGAAATCTCCTGACTGCGAATCCGGCTTAAAGTATCGTAACCGGCCAGAGTCATTTGGATCGGCCCGGTGACTGGATTGATCCAGGTTGAATCCGGCAATAGCATCCCAATCCAGACATCAAAGGAAATGGAATCAGGCGCGGTATTGATCAAAGTGATTTTATAGTCGAAATTTCCACCTTCCGGGCGGATGTAGATAGGCCAGAGTAAGGATTCAAATTCGAGCAGAACCGGGTACACCGCCGTGCCCGTCAGGAGGACTTGCGCCGGTGAGGCATTGTTGGTAATTGTCAAAGTACCGCTGTAGTTCCCCATCTGCAAGGGGGCAAAACGTACGGATAATGACAGGCTGTCGCCAGGAAGAATTACACTATCGGCAGGCGTGAAATTGGTCGTAAAGAGTGGATTATTGGTCGAAACCTGTTGGAGAAATAGAGGTAGATTGCCCAAATTATAAACAGTAACCAACTGTTCCGCGAATTCCAAGATGTTCACCTCGCCAAAATTCAACGCGACTGTGGAGAGATGGATAGCCGGCTCGGACGGCGCCAGGGTGGGATCGAACCAGTAAACGCCGATATCGGCGATAGAGCTGTCCGGATCAAGAGGGCTGGTCGGATCACCGGCATCAATACAAGGAGACCCCCAGCGCAAGTGATAATTGCTGCTGTCAGGTTCAACCAGACGGGGATCAAAAAATATGTTATGGTAAATATCGCAAGAATCTGCGTTAGCATTAGTTATAACAAGCTGCCCCAATCCCGGCGGAAGGGACCCGGAAAAATCACCCGCTGGATTACCGTAAAAATCCCCATAAGTAATTTGGTTAGGCTGGTAAGTGTCCAAGAACACAGCAGGGCTGGTCAGATTCTGCGTCACCAGGGTATTCTTCAGATAAGAAAAAGATGCGGCACTGTACACCCCACTACCGGCTGGGGCGGTGTTATGGATGATCGTACTATTAATAATGCTTGGATTGGAAAACTCCGTGGAACTGATTCCGCCGCCATGTGCGGCCGTATTATCTGCGATGATACTGCGGGTGATGACAGGATGGGAGGAACTGGTACAGGCGATGCCCCCGCCAAAGCTATTGGGCGAACAAGAATTCAGGCGAATGGTGCAGTTAGAGAGGGTGGGGCTGGACTGCCAGAGATAAATTCCCCCGCCATACCATTCAGTATAGTTATTTTCGATAAGGCAGTGGATGATCATTGGATCGGACCAAGCCCAACAGGTGATTCCTCCGCCATATTGTGGTGAATGGTTACCACTGATGGTGCAGTGCGAAAAAGTCGGGCTGGCATGATCGCAATAAATGCCGGTGGAATCACTGCCGGTGATCAGGCAGTATTCCAATCGGCTGGAATCGTTGGAAGGGTTATTGAAATCAATCCCGTGCCAATAGTTGCCGATGATATCAGGTCGGAATAAAATGCTATCATTCGGGATTCCTAAAGCATATAGCGACCCGTTGATGTCGAAGGCGCAGTGCTCCACGAAGCGGACTTCCACTCCGGCTTGAATATTTAAGGTTTGGCCAAAAGGCAACAGGATATTGCCCGTGACCAGATAGGGTGAGCCCGCCTCTGTCCAGTTGCCGGAGACGGGGCCGGGAGGGATTTCGGTGGCTTGCAGGGGGGAGACAAGGGCGAAGAGGATCCCCGTCAGGTACAGAGACCTTACGGCACAGAAACGGATCACGGTTTGGGTAGGAAGGGATCGCGCTTTCATGGTAAATCTCCAAGTAGGTTTGTGGTGTCGGACGTCCTCATCCGACACCATTCTGAGCCGTCAGACGAGGACGTCTGACAGCACCGGAGCCGATTGTCGGGGTCGAGGGCGACCCCGACTATGTTTACCAAGTCAGATCAAAGCAGCGGATTTTCCAGGCGAGCGAATCGTGCGCAGAGGTGTTCAAATATAATGAATGAAAATCATGAAGTCAAGGGGAATCACAACCACCCCTTCTCTTTGTACCACTGCGCCGTCATCTCCACACCTGCCTGAATGTCCCACTTTGGCGCGTAGCCCAACTCGTCCACGGCGCGCTGGGAACTGATCAGCCAATATTGCTGCAAGAGGTCATCGAGCTTCTCGCGGTTCAAGGTGGAAACACGCCCGGCGGCAGAGGACCATTTCGATACGACTTTGCTGACGGCCAAGGCCAATCCCATAGGCACACGGACGTTGAGCGGGCGGCGGTTCATAGCGTGGGCGATGGCGCCGGATACTTCCGTCCAGCGGTGGATGGCGCCATCGGTGACGTGGTAGAGGCGAAATTCAGGAGGATGCGAGCGGCCCAGGATCAACCGCGTGATCTGCGCAACATCCGCGGCGTGGACGAGGCTGAAATAGCGGTCGCGCGATCCGATGGTGGGGGCGATCCCGTATTTCACCAGCTTGAAGAAAATGAAGATGTCCTTGTCGCGAGGGCCATAGACCGCCGGGGGGCGCAGAATGGCGATGGGGAAACGGCTTTCGTATTCGCGGCAGATCCTTTCAGCGGCGAGTTTGGAGTGGCCGTAGGTAGTGATGGGGCTCGGCGGAGCATCTTCACTCAAAGGGTCAAGCGAAGGAGAAGGCCCCAGCGCCGCTTGGCTGGAACAGAGCAGGAAGAGCTGCAAATCCGGGCAGGCGCGGGCAGCGGCTTCAAGTAAAGCTTGGGTCGTGCCGGCGTTGGCGCGGAAGTGAGCATCACGGTCGGGAGCTTTGGTGGCTCCGCCGAAGTGCAGGATGGCTTGACAGCCATCCAGGATGCGGGCCAATCCGTTGGCGTCTTCGTAATCAGCGCGTTGAATGTCCACGGGCAGGGTTTCGATCCAGGCGGGTTTTGAATGAGGGCGCAAGAGGCAACGCACGGCATAACCGCCTGCTAATAGCGCTTCGGCCACATGACTGCCCACGAAACCGTTGGCGCCAGTCAACAGGACGATAGGCTTCACAGCGGTTTCTCGTAGATGCGGTAGCGCTTATAAACTTTGCCGCCCATCATCTCCATGGCCCTTTTCATCATCACATTGTCTTCCAGTATCCAGGAAGTTTCCGCCCAATCGTAGCCATGTTTCGTGCCGTTGAGAAAGGTTTCCAGGTAGAGCAGGGTGTCAATGCCCCGCCCTCGGTATTCATCTAACACTCCCATGGCCCAGACCCGTGCGCTGTGGATTTTGCGGGAGTGATAAAGCACTTTGAATATACCGAAAGGAAACAGACGCCCCTTGATATGTTTCAAGGCGACGTTCAAGTCCGGTAATGCCAGCGAAAAACCGACCGGCCGGTCGCCGTCTTCCGCAAAATATACCAGATGGGGATCAAGAATTCTCTTCAGGTCTTGGGCGGCGTGATCGAATTCCGCCTCAGTCATGGGCACAAACCCCCAATTTTTTGACCAGGCGGAATTATAGATGGCCTTCACCCGCTCTATCTCCGCAGCGAGGTCTTTCACATTTATGGGGCGTATCTTCACCTTCACACGCTGCCTGAGTACTTCACCGGCGCGCAGCAATCGTTCGCTGATGTTTTCCTTGCGCAATTCATAAGCCAGGAGGTCTTTGATCTTGGTTAACCCGGCTCCTTCCATCAAGTCGTTGTAGTAAGGTGGATTGTAGGTCATCATGATCATTGGCGGCATGTCATATCCTTCGATCAACATGCCGATAGGTTCGTTGGTCGAAGGGTTCATGGGGCCGCGCATGAAATTCAAGCCGCGGGGTTTCAACCACGCAGCGGCAGCGTCCAGCAGCATCCGGGCAACTTCGGGATCGTTCTCGCATTCGAAAAAGCCGAAAAATCCCACCGGTTCCTGCCAGTAATTCACATGAGCGCGGTTGTCAATGGCGCAGATGCGGCCTACAGGAAGGCCATTGCGACGGACCAACATGCGGCTGATTTGAGCGTTCTCATAGAAGGGATGGCGCTTGGGATCGAGCAATTTCTTCTGGTCGGCGATCAAGGGTGCGACCCAATTGGGATCGCTCTTATAGATACGGTTAGCGAGACTGAAAAAGTCGCGCAGTTGGCGGGGGTGGCGGATGATTTCGAGGTCTAAGGACATGGCAAACCGAATTTCGTAAACAGCATTTAGTAGTCAATTTGCTTTATTTTAGGGGTTCAGTCATGAAAAATCCACACGTCCCAGTACGCCATAATCTTCTCGCGCTTGATGAACGATAACCCTTGCAGCCGCTCGTCCAAGCGCTTGGACCACCTGAGTCCATTGGGTTCATGCCCAAAGAAATTCTTTAAGTGCATAGTTAAATCTTCAATGCTAACGGCTGAATCCGGCAAGGTGGCTAAGGTCGGTAGAATGATAGCCAGACGGTGTTTTGATTGAACCTGCTTACTATAGGCCGGGTAAATGTCAACATTATTGTAGGTTGTGAATACCGGATTTTCCTGGTACAGGAAACTTAAAGGCGCGACCAGGCCATAATCCGCATAGACGCCTTGAACCTGATTGTCCTCCAGACATTTCTTTAAGGTTTGCACCGATTCGGACGAGCACCATTGATGACGTGGATTATGCCAGAACGCATGAATTTCCCGCAAATTCACGAATCCCAACGATATTATCCACAAAGCAACTAAGACGAAACCAATGGTTCTTCGTTTCGTACATAATGAATTCAGCCCCAGCGCTAAAATGATAATACCGGCGTGCCAGGCTGGTATGAAATAGCGAACGGAAGCGACATCGAATGAATTCCCGGCGGATAATCCTACAACTATGGGTAAAATAAATAACAAACCAAGAATGACATTTCGCCCACCTTCTACCGGAAGTGGCTTTAAGGACAGCATCGAAATCAGGTCCTTCTTCCCTTTCCAGAAGAATGCCAGAACCGAATACAGGACCACCAGCATCAAGATGATCCACAAGCCTTGCAATAGCGCTGAAGAACTCCACAAAATGGTCCGGGGCATTTCCTGAATCTCATGAGACTGACCTGCTAAATCCGGTCCCAAGTGCGGTACCCCCCAAATGGAGGGAAGAATTTGCGAAATGCCCACGTAGAGTCGTGATGGCAATCCGGATAAACTACCGATGGTGAGAGAGGAGCTCGGCTTGAGGCCGCGAAAGATCATGGAACCCCACTGCGGTAAATTACCCACGCAGAAGCCCGCTAATATGGTTGCGCCACCCAAACATAAATGCCTTTTGCGTTGGCTCTGAGCGAATAGCCAAACCAGTAAGGCGCTCCCGAGTAGGAAAAATAGGATGAGTAGATCAAAGCGAATCGAGGTCAGCGATCTGGGTGGCCTGCCGCCACCAAGGACAAACGAGAACAGCATGGTGAGAAAAACGCCCAGCGTCGCGAGTACGGGAAGTAGCTTGAGCAAAGCGCGCGCACCGGATTCATGGCGGGAAAGTTTCTGATAGAACCATGACCATTCAGGGGTTGACAATATATATACCAAACCCATAGCAAGCATATAATATAATGTTAAAGGATGCTCCCATACAGCCAGCCCCAAGACGATTCCAAAGACCAGTTGACGGGCGTAGCGCCAACGCCACGGCGCTGAAGAGGTCACCCCCAAGACCAGAGCCACAGCGGTCAATCCCAGCAGCGGGCTGAAACAACCCACCGGGCGATAAGTCCACCAAAGAATTTTCCAACTGGGGAAGGCCGCCAGCAGGAGGGCGACAAACGCTGTCCGGTAATCCGACCAGCGCTTGACCAGGAACGCAAGCGCAATCAAAAAAATCCCATAAAACAAAATAGCGCTCAGGCGCACGGAAAAAATAGTGACGCCGATGATCTCCATAATCCCGGCCGCCACCAACGACTCCAGAGTTCCCAAGGTATTTTTTACGGGAAAGTAAGGTGCAAAATCCCCCCTCATCATTCCCACTGCCACCAGGCCGAAGTTCGCTTCATCAGCGTCGAAGTTGGAAGCCCAATGTAGAGCCGCCCATACCTGGACACTGAGTCCCAGGATAATGGCAATCAGGATCAATACTTCCCATCTTGCTTTGGGCATGATCACTTTCCAGAGGTAGATTGCATAACCCAGAAGCGCATGAATAAACGAGGGAGATTCCGAGCAACTCTATGAGATTATCTCCAACTCCCTACCCACTTGCGCCAGCTTTTCCAGGGCGAATTCGATCTGGTCTGGAGTGTGGGTGGACATCAGCGAAATGCGGATCAATTGCTGGCCCGGCTGCACGGCCGGAGCAACGACGGGATTGACGAATATGCCTTCTTCCTGCAGCCGCTTGCAGAAGACGAAAACCTTCAAGTTGTCGCCCACGATGACGGGTATGATGGGGGTTTCGGTGTGGCCTATGTTGAAACCCAGGTCGCGCAGCCCTTTGGTAATCACGCGGGTGTTGTCCCATAAACGGGTGCGGCGTTCGGGTTCACGTTGCAGGATTTCCAGGGCTTTTAAAACCGAGGCTACCGAGGCCGGCGGCGGAGAGGCCACGAAGATGAAGGCGCGGGAGTTGTGCTTCAAGTAATGAATGACTACTTCATCGCCGGCGATGAAGCCGCCCACCGAGGCCAGCGATTTAGAGAAGGTGCCCATCGTCAAGGCGACCTTATCGGTCACGCCGAAATGCGCGGCGGTGCCGTCGCCATTAGGACCCAGCACGCCGATGGAGTGAGCGTCGTCCACCATGACGTCGGCGTCGTACTTCTCGGCCAGCTCCACAATTTGGGGCAGTTTGGCGATGTCGCCTTCCATGGAAAAGACGCCGTCCGTCACCACCAGCCGGGACTTGGCATCCCCGGAATTCTTCAGCACACGTTCCAGGTCGTTCATGTCGTTGTGGCGGTAGTAAGTCGCCTTGCCGAAGGCCAGACGGCAACCGTCAATGATGGAGGCGTGATCGAATTTATCGTAGATGACGACGGTGTCCTTGGAGCCTAATGTAGAAATGACGCCCTGGTTGACCAGGAAGCCGGTTGTGTAGAGCAGAACCGCTTCTTTGCGCATAAATTCGGCCAGCTTTTCTTCCAGTTTCAGGTGGATAGTCAAAGTGCCGTTCAAGTAGCGAGACCCGGCGCAACCGGTGCCGAAATCCCGCACCGCCTGAATGGCCGCTTCCTTAACTTCCGGGTGATTAGTCAAACCCAGGTAGTTGTTGGATCCGAGCATCAGGACTTCCTTACCGTTCATGGTGACGACGGTGTCCTGGTCGGAGGAGATGGGTCGGAAGTAAGGGTATAAACCCGCCGCGATGACTTCCCGGGCGAGAGTGTACTGACTGGCACGTTCGCGAATTTTCATAAGTCGTTAGTCGTTAGGGGTTGGTCGAAAATTTTGAAGGATTCCCGCCTTCGCGGGAATGACAACCAAATGTCGGGGTCGAGACGACCCCAACTACGACTTTCGGTTATCGTTTATCGGTTCTCGGTTCACAGTGCTCGGTTCACGGTTCCCGGTGCTCGATTCACGGATTATACTTGTCCAGCAGATCGGACAGCAGCGGTAATCGAAACTTGACTCCGCGAAAGGCCGCCACAATGCCCCACACCGCCACGCCTCCGCAGAGGATCAGAATCAAATTCCAAAGCAAATCCCAGCGCAGAGCGATGGCGATCATTTCAATCAGAAACAGGATTAATCCTTGCTTGCCGTGGTGGAAAGCGTAAGGATTATCCCGCTTTAGAAATAAGGCAAAGAAGCAGAGAAAGGGCACGTAGGCCAACATGGCCGGGATTTTGCCTTCTTCGCGCATGCGTTCTTCTGAGGGGATTTCGGCGCCGATGATGACCGGCGGGGCAGCAGAATTCAGGTTGAAATCATCCACGGAGGCCTCGCAAAGTGTTTTCCAGATCAGTCATGGGAATGACCGAGCGCTGGCCGATGGCGCGCTGTTTGATTTCGACGCCGCCTTTGGCCAGACTCTTGGGGCTGATCACCACCTGCCAGGGTAGTCCCAGCAAGTCGGCGTCATTGAATTTAACGCCGGGGCTAACCTCGCGGTCATCGAAGAGCACTTCAAAACCCTTGCCTTGCAGGTCGGCGTACAGGGCTTCTGCCTGCCTGGCAATTTCGGGTTCGCGCACGTTCAAGGCGATCAGCATCACGTCATAAGGAGCCAACGGCGCGGGCCAAATGATGCCGGAGGCGTCATGGCTGGATTCAATGGCACATGCGACGATGCGCCCAATGCCGATGCCATAACTCCCCATGACGATGGGGTGTTCGCGGCCCTCGGCGTCCAGCACATTGGCTCCCATGGCGGATGAGTATTTCGTGCCCAGCTTGAAAATGTGGCCAATCTCGATGGCGTTAGCCACTCGCAAGACCGATCCGCACTGGATACATATTTCGCCTTCCTTTGCAGTGCGCAGGTCGGCCCATTGATCTACATGAAAGTGGCGCTCAACGTCAACGCCGGTGATATGATAGTGATTCTTGTTTGCGCCGGTGATACGATTGCGCCCACCTTGCAAGCGAGGATCGGCAATGACGCGCATTTTCGGAGCATTCACAGGGCCCAGGAACCCGACCTCTACGCCGAATGAGCTCTTGATCTCCTCGGGATGCGCAGGCCGGAAAGCGCCACCCAGAACGGCAAGCAGTTTGGATTCATTGATCTCGTCATCCCCGGCTACCAGGATCATAACAGGCGCGGACTGTTCCGGTCCAGTCATAAACACCAGCGTTTTAATCAATCGCTCGGGCGCTATGTTCAGGAACCCGCTAACTTCTTCGATGGTGCGCTTATCCGGCGTGGAGACTTCTTCCGGTTGGCCCGAAGGGTCTGGGTTTTCGGGATCGTGGATTGACGCTGTGCGCGATTCAGCCACTTCCAGGTTGGCCGCATAAGTGCAGGCATTGCACAGGGCTACGCGATCTTCGCCGTGAGGCGATTCCACCATGAATTCCTGCGATCCCGTGCCGCCCATCAGCCCTGAGGAAGCTCCCACTTCGAAGTACTTCAACTCGCAGCGGTCGAAAATGCGGCGATAGGCCAGAGCGTGGAGGTCGTACCTTTTATTCAGGCCATCCTGATCCGCGTCCAGACTGTAGGAGTCTTTCATGATGAACTGGCGCGCCCGCAGTATGCCGGAACGCGGACGAGGTTCGTCGCGCATTTTGGTTTGGATCTGGTACCACATCTGCGGCAGGTCGCGGTAGGAGCGCACAAAGGAGCGAGCCAGATCGCAGATGATCTCCTCATGGGTGGGCGCCAGACACATGGCGCGGCCCTTGCGATCCTTGAGACGAAACATCTCGTCGCCGAAGTCGCGGGCGCGGCCGGTCTCTTCCCAAACTTCGAGGGGATTCAGCACGGGTAAAAACAGTTCCTGAGCGCCGATGGCATTCATCTCCTGGCGTACGATGGCAATAGCCTTTTGCATAGCGCGCCAGCCGAATGGCAGTTCCGAGTAAACGCCGGCGGCCAACTGTCGTACCATTCCGGCGCGCGTCATCAAGGCGTGCGAAGGGATGACTGCGTCGGACGGAGTTTCCTTTAAGGTGGGCAGGAAAGCTTTTGAGAAGCGCATGATTTTGTTATATTTCCGTAAAAAGTGATCTCGTTAGATTATAAGCTTAAAATATACCGTAATTTCGGTATATTGTCAAGCATTATTTTGGTTGTTGGCTCTTAGCTATTAACTATTAGCTTATGGCAATTGGTCGTTGCGGGCGAAGCATCACGTGGTGACCCATGCCGGGAAGCAAGCTTCTACGTTTCCGAGAAAAGCCCTTGAATTCGGGACGAAAAAACCCTATATTACAGTTTCCCGCCCCTGTAGCTCAGCCGGATAGAGCAGCGGTTTCCTAAACCGTTTGTCGCGCGTTCGATTCGCGCCAGGGGTACTATAATAAACAATTACTTACAGTTGCTCTCAAGTGCTTCAGGGTGTCCGTGCTACAGGTTTTGCTACAGGTCACCCTGAAACTTTAACTTTCCCTGATAACACCTCTGCCGCCTCCCGTAGATCTTCGGGGATAGCATGAAGGTATCTTTCGGTAACCGACAAGGATGAATGTCCCAGAAGCTTTTGCACCGTGTAGATCGAAATACCACTCCTCAAAAGCTCCGTGGCGCTGGTGTGGCGTAGTGAATGGAGCGTCAGGTGATTCCCGATTCCCGCCTTATCCCGGTATATCTCAAACAAATGAGTATACCACGATGGATTATACCGGAAAACAAGCTCATTCTCCTTGGGAATACTATGCAGCAGATGAGCCAATTCAACGGTTATCGGTATTGCTCTATCCTTGCGCCCTTTCGTGTTGCGGAAGTAAAGAGTCCGGCTGCTGAAGTCCACGTCATCCCAGCGAAGTCGAGCAAGCTCGGAACGACGTGCTCCAGTACTTAACACGAAGGAGAACACCGCCCTATGATAGGAGTCCATCTCGCAGTTGAAAAACGTCTCAATCTCCCCTGGTGTTAGTGCTCGGGGGATTTTCTTATCGAGGCGGACCTTCAAATGCTTGATGGCGAATGGATTCTTCTCCGTGTAAGCGTGCTCTTCAGCCCATTGGAACGCAGCTCTCAGCACTCCAAGGGTGATGTTGACCGTTCCGGGTTTGACCTGCTTAAGCCTATACTCCCGGAATTTCTCAACATCGTGGATTGTTACTGAGGAAACCAGCGTTTTTGACCGCTTCATCCAATCGGTGAAGATTTTCAGCCTCATCACATCCGTCTGAATTGTGCGAGGTGCCAAACGTCCAGTTCGATCCAGGAGATAAAGTTGAACGAAAGCCTCCAGTGATATGTGCTGTATTCGCTTGGGCGCTTCCAGACCTTGTTTGAACCGCTCGTCCTCTAACTCAGTTCGTCTCAACACGTCCTGGGCCAGCTTTTTATCTGCTGTGCCGGTGGACAGCCAGAACTCCTTGCCGAGGCGAAAGTGGCGAACATACCAGGTGTAGCCGCCGCCACGTCTGACTCGCTTGACAAGTGATGCCATTCAACCTCCTCTCTGATTGATTCAACCCGGTATAACCATAAGATACGTCGTAGAGGGTCGAACAATCAAGATCTTTCCGGGTTACGTGCGATGATTTCCCCCGAATCCAGCCAGGAATCAAGCTTGGAACGCCGAAATCGAATAGATCCCTTCACCCGATAGTAAGGTATCTGCTGAAGTCGCATTTTCTCCCTTAAGGTATGTGGACTCCAACGCAGATAGTCAGCCGCCTCTTCCAGGGTAAGGATTTCCCGAGCTGAAGCAGCGCCGTTTTTATTGTGGCGAAGTTCAGTTAAGATTTCCTTCAGAAGTTGGGTTGCTTCGGGTTCCATTAAGTTTATTTCAACGATTCTTTAGATCTGATAATATTTTGGTAATTGCGCTCAATTTTCTTCAACTGCTTCACAGGCCATATCAGACATAGGCTCAGGCGCTTTTAAACGATCCTGAAGTGCAGGACGACCCTTTTCAGCCGTTTTGAATTGAAATTTTTCCATAGCCGTGAGTCCCATCGTACGGATTTTCAGGTCTGGGCCTTTTGGCATTTTATAGGCGCTGATTTCCTTCAGCGCATTTTTGATTTCAATTTCTGCTACGATAAAGATGATTTCCCCATCACCACCCTGGCTGACAGTCCAATGATGTCGTTCAACAACTTTGTTGATGTATTTGTTCGATCCCACGGAAATTTCGGTGTTTGTATTGTTGGCTCGAAGCCCGCCGATCTGAACGCCCAGTTTGCCCACTCTGTAGCGGAATATCTCACCGTATTTTCCGGGGATGTAATCGTCACCACAGGCGTCACGATACCAGCGCACTCCATGAATTGCTGCCAACTCCCGAATTGGAATGGGCATGTCATACGCCTCATGGTCTGCATCGCGCTTGCCCGGCCCATAGGAAATTGGGCTTACGCTTCCCTTACTCCAGGGATGGATCGGTTTTGGCTTGGTTGTGTTCATTCTTATTCCCCTTCGTAGTTTAAATTATTCCCTCGCGCGCGCGTTTTAGGGTGTCGGAAAATTCGGGAAATTCAAGTTATTGCGATTCCGGCAATTTTTCATTTTCAGTAAGCAATGCTTGCTAAACCTGCTAATGTTGCTAAACTTCGGTATTCAAGGGCGGAAAAAAGATTAGCAGGATTAGCAACTTTAGCAGACCTGCAAAATCGAATTTGAAAATTTACAGTCGGACTATTCGCCAAACTTCACGGCGGTGAGAACCGTCAATTAAAGCTCCTTCAGGTATGGGAATAAGCCAGCCATGATCCACCAGAATTATTGCCAGCGTTTTCGCAATTTTCTTCGCACGAATTGAACTTGGGCCGAATTGATAAATATCGGGCAGGCAAATTAGTTCTCCATCACGCTCAAGAAGCCACTGACGCAGCTTTTCGGCTTCCCATAAATCCGGTTCTATCAGGCTTGAATTGAACAACCTCAATGCTTCTCCTGCATAATACCTCGCTAACCGACCGCCATTTTGCATTGTCATCGCCGATATTTCCGTTGCATCAAAGTCTTCCATCAAGGTGATAATCCCCGCCATCCGAGCAGCTTGTTCAGCCAGTTTCCCGGCAAAAGCTTTGATCTGCTCGTATTTTCCACCTGGACCAATCTCTTTTTCAATTTCATCTGAGAAGGAACTCCAAATAATATCAGCCTCCGGGGAGAGGCGCAATTTTCTCGGTTTCAGTTCATTGCGGCGGCCTTCAACCATAGTCATTTTTCGCATAAATCTTGAAGTGATTTCATCTTTGAAGATATCTATGACTGCCAGGTTTTGGGGATTTGCATTCCGTCTCATTCGTGTACCAGCCAGTGAAGCGGGGAAGGCAACTAAAATTCTGCTGATCAAGCCTTGATCCTTCAGTTCAGGATCAGATAACAGGCGCATCGCCACCTCCGGTTGCACCATGAGATGCAAGCTAAGCCTCTTGCCCGGCAAGGCGTAATTGCCATCACCAATTCGGTTTCTTTTCAAGGTCTCGCCATCCCAGAGCAGACTTAAGCCTCCTGCGGTTGTCAGTTTGCGTTCATCCCGCATTCCGTATCCGGTAATCATTTGCGCGCCTTCCGTCGAGAATAGGCCAAGTGAGGGTTGTCCTTCCAGGAACAGTCTCGCTAAGCCTTCAATAGTTGGTTCTTGTACGATGATAAAAGGGAGCAGAGGTGGATGCGGCTCGGTCCCCAAAGCGGATAGCTCCTGTGAACTTGAAGCAATAGTTTCTTTCGTTTGTGTTGCGTTCTTCCGTGCGCCCTTCAACACTAAGCTTCGCGCTCGATCATAGGCCGCTTTCGCATTCTGGTAATCCTGAAATTTAGCCTGATTCCCTTTTGATAATTCAGCCTCGAATTCCTTGACCGCCCGAAGTGCATAATCATCGACGGTGGATTTCCTATCCGAACTATGAGCTATAGTCACCAGATAGAGGCTGAGAGGCTTCGGGTGACCCTCGCCAAAGGGTAAAACCACATTAGCATGACCTTGAGTTGCCAGGCTCGCAACAGCCAACACAGACCCGGCAGCAAGAGCGGGTGGAACCTGTACGATGTCCACAATGGCACGCACGGTATCTCCCAGGACGGGACCCAGAGCCTCGACCGGATATTCCCCGCCAGGGGGGATCTCACGCACCAGGGGGCGCGGAGGCTCGGATTTGTCTGCAACCGTTAATGTGGAACTCGTCTCTGTAGCCGAACGCGGATTTTCCATTCCATTTTTCAGACCTGATTTCACTGTTGCCTGAACTTCTCTTTTAGGTAATCCCATGCTTACTCCTGTGTTTTGTAAAGTATTCTCGGCTTTTGATAGCGAAATTTCCCCACCAGATACCAATTGACCAATTTTGAAAGCGCTGCAATTGAGTGCATCATTCCTTTGGCCTTCTGGAACCACATGAAGGGCTTGAATTTCGCCTTCCAACGCGGCTAAACCGTAAGGACTCGTCTCGGGGGAAAAGGAAACTTCGGTAGATTGCAGTAGATCTCTCTTCGGCGATTTTGGTTTGGATTTCGACAGATCAATTAGCCACTGCGGAGCTTCAGCGATTTCGATTTCTTCCGGCCCATGTCCAGGCTGCCATGCGTATGATTTCCCCGTTACATGCCGGGAAGGAGTTATCACGATGTAACCGCCATCACCCCGGATGTCCAAATTTAAGCCGACCTTGCTGGTGCTGTTCTTGATTTCATCGTTGGCAGGTATTTTGAAAAATAGGTGCAATCCGCCAGAGCCTGTGTTCTGCTTTACAGTATCAGGTAGTTTGCAATTTTGAGCCTCCAGGCTTGCCAAGCTCTCCGCACCCTCCGGCAGATCCACATCCAGAACGAAGAAACCCGATGCTTTGCCAGTAGCCATGCCGATATTTGCTCTTGGATACCTTGTCCACCATGTTTGGATTTTGTCGGTATCGGAGGTCGCATTGTAAACTCCTTGGGGAGCAGCACTCGCAATGGGATGTTTGCCCGGCGAATCACAATCTGCTTTCCCGCAGGAGCATTTCCCATTTTCGATCAAGTGAAGCGGGAAGATTTTCCATCCACTCTGGGCGTAGAGCAGAGCTTCAGCAAGCAGTGTTTTTTTGTTAGTAGGATGTTGCATTTGATTTATACCCCTTAAAAAAAGAAACCCCCGAAAGGTAGATCTAGCTTGAAAACCTTTCGGGGGCAGTCGGTCCTTGTGAACAGGACACGACAAAATCTTGAGATCGCTAGATCTTTACTTTCGGGGTACAATATGCGACAAGAGTGGGGGTAGTATGTGGTGCCGTAGGTGGGTATTTCGTGGGTATTTTAAAGATTCAGACGAATTGTACCTTTTCTTACTCCTGAAACAATTAGTCTTCCCCAAGCATTCGATTTCTTAAAGCTGTCACGTAGGCGTGAATTAGGCGAACCTAACTCTTCCAGAATATAATGTTGACTTACCTCTGGTGTGCCCTCTTCCCAGTTCTCCCAGAGTAGTTGTACAGCTTGAGCTTGTCTTGAGGTGAATGTGTATGACTCACCTCGAGCCATAACCGAACAGAAGTCAGCGGAATGTGCAGTGGTCTTATTTTCTGCAATTTCAGTGGTAATTAGGCCTTCTTTTTGTGGTTTTGGTGCAGCTTGAACCAATAGGCAGGAATCCGGTAATTTATTTCTAACTAAATCTCCAGCGTATTGCTTATGCCCGGCTTCAATGACCGACAGTACTTGGCCTGCATGTCTGCGATAAAGTTTTAATAGGTCAGTGGCGGTTGCATCACAATCTCCTCCAATATCATTCACTATTTGTGCCAATTGTGGATAGCGAGAGAAGAACTGAACATCCGTGATACCATCAATATCCACAGCAAATCCAGCCAGTCGTTCGAGCATGGTTCGATCATCCCCGAATTCGCGCGGACCAATTAGCAGATCAGTTCGGTAATAATCAGCAGGATCATATGCTTCCAGGCCGGAGGCAAGAGCGGCGAAGCGTCGGTCAACGCACTGCGAGCATTCACCGCAGTGAGGTTTTTCATTTGTGGCCTGAATTGTGTGACTGCAACTTCGGGTAAATTGAATCAAATCCTGGCAATTGTTCGCTCCGATGAATGTGAGCACATCGGTTTTCGTTTTCCATAAGAACGGCAACTCTACTTTGAATTCCTTCTCAGCCATTATACTGAAAAGTTCAGCAAATCCATTAATGGCCCTGGGGTGAGTTGATCTGGTCGCACGTGAACTGGTAATCTGGTCTGCGATTGGTAAATTCAAGCTGGTTACGCCGTTCTCATAGAATTTGATCCGTGAAAGACCAAACATGGTTGCGACCGTTGCTGCCAAGGAGGCATAAAGAAATGATCTTGTTCTCTGGGTGGTTTCTGTTCCTTGCGGGTGCTTATTGGCCCATACCGGCACATGGATCGGTTTAACTTTTTCACATTTTAAATCAAATTCCTTAAGCAGAGATTTTGTTGTGGCACTGATTTTTGGATTCGATCTGTGGGTGACGAGAGCTGTTGGATGCTGCTCAATTAGAAGCTCCTGAATTGCACCCCCTAAAGAATCCAATCCCCCGGAAAAAGTTATCACCTCTTGAGCTTCGAGATCTGTTTTGCCTCCTTTGCCAAACGGGAAATATTCCGTAAATTTAGGTGGATCTTTGTACTCGGAAAAGTTGAATAAAAAAATATCTTCAGTTAGAAAACCTAATACTTCGCTAATAACTTCATGATGTGATGACCAAAATTCCGCCTTACGTACGGGAATATAAAAGTGAAAGGTTCTATGCCATTTCTCGCCGACGTTTTGAACACCATCACCACCGCGTGTTACCAATTGGTCGGCGCTATACACATAGGAAGCGATTTCCAGCAAATCAACGAAAACCTCTGGCATCTCCACAGTGAGACACTTGCAAATATCATCACACTTAATTTTAACGTTCCAATCCTTACCGACTGTCTGGAGACGGATTGGGTCTCGGTTTACCGAAGGAACCGAACTGGGTTGAACCTTGCTACAGAGGATTACGGCGTCATTTTCCATGACCGTTTTTTCCTCTGTTGATTTGGCGTTTAACTTTGGTCAGAGCATATCCCCAGAAGTCACGTATTTCTGCTGGTGAAATTCCTCCTTCCTGAAGATTTTTAACGTACCAACCACCGGCATAATCCTCTACGATATAGGATACTTGATGGCAGTGTTGATCCAAAGCTTTGTTGAATTCACCGTGCTCTTTAATGTTTGAAAACCTCCGTTCTCCCCCAACGTGATTGGAGAGTTCCATGCTCAGGAAGTATTTCAAATAGCGATGCAGGAAGTTGGCGGTGTATTCCCGCATCAGGACCCCGAATCCCTCTTTCTTGGAGAGGTCTCTGACCGCCTGTTGAATGGACTCCGCCGACCTGCCGAACAACCCACCGGACTTTTCGCTGATGAGCTTAATCAAACTCTGCCCAGCAGCAAGTTGGCCAAGCTCACCGATGTCCGTACGATGACTTTTGGCAACAGAATCGAGGGCTTCCTGGAAGGCGCTAGTGAAGCTTAGGAGTGAAGCGGGGTTGTCGGGATTTACGCCCAGGTTATTCAGGGCATGCAGATATTCGGTAAGTTGATTTTTTTGAGCAGCCTGGGGTAAATTAGCCAGAAGCCATACGGCGTGTAGGAGAGTCGGATCTTTGCTTGCGGTGGCAAATCCCCTTTGAGCCGCCTCCAGAGTGGCGGCAGCGATGGAAGGCACACCCTCCCCGTCTGAGATATACCTGGCAACCTTTAACCAGTTAGGTGTACCCGGAAACTTTCTCAGGTCAATACTGCCCATAGAGACCTCGGGTTTTTAAGATTTACCATGCCTTTAATAAAGGCGCAAAATATTATAATTCCAATTACTGATTAATTACAGTTCTCCGTTCATTATTTTCTTCAATTCTTCTTCATGATAGGCAGGTCGAATTCCAAAATCAATCAACTTTATACGCGGTTCATTGTCAATAATAAAGCATGACATATCTTCAGTGTACATTACTCCAACGTCATGGAATTTTTCCTCAATCCACTTAAATTCTTGTGGCGCATGTTGGAACTTTAAGTGTTTACCCGCCACTATTTCAAGTTTATAGCAGCAATCAAGAAGATATCTTTCTGAAATCACCTTACCATTTTGGTCGACGACCTCAGAAACCTTAACCTTCCCACCAAATTCAGGAATGAATTTTCTAAGCTGATCCGATTTAAAGATTCTCTCATACGCCGCAATTTCAGATTTAAATTCTTCACGCCGAAGTTCATCTTCAATGGGACCTCTTCCTGGATTTAAGGGATCGTGTTTATAGCTGATGAACAGTTTATAGACGCACATCTCATTATGGTCGAAAAAAACATCAGAAAAGCCACCTGAAACAGTTGATGAGTCGAAAATTAGTCGCATATCAGACCTCTTTATTTTTCTGATCATCCCAGATTAGTCTTGTATATTTTATACTCTCACCTTCTTTCCCCCGCCCAAAGATACCTACCCTCAGACGTGAGTCTAAACCTCTCCCTCGGCACGTTCAGCTTCCCACGGATCTTTACCACACTGGTTGGGATCTTCATTTCCTTCCTCAGATCCTCCCAGGGCACAGCCCAGGGGATGTTATCCGGCACCGTTTGCTCCTTAACCATCTCCTTGAAGAAACGATGGAAGGGAATATCTTGACCAAATCGTTTCAGCGCTTCTTGAACTACCGCCCAGGCAGCTTGAATGCGTGTATCATTCAACAAGGCAACCATCCACCGGTTTAACTCCACCGGGCCGCCATTCGCCTTGTGTTCCAACCACCACTCCGCCTTTTCTGAGAGCCACCAGTAGAAAGCATCGGCCAATTCCGCGTCGTAAGCCACCGGGCCGCACTGCCAGCGGTTGCCGACCTTCCACTGCTCATCCCAGCGGCGCTTGTACACCGGCTGCTCGATGCGGCGGATGTGCTCGTTATCGCGAATCACTTCCAGCCGGGCGCGCCACAGTGCTTTGCGCTCTTCCGGCCAGCCGGAGGGGATTAGCTCACAGGCCATATTGAAATCGCTTCCCCCGTGCGCCCAGAGAACGAAGGGGCGTTGTTCTCGTAACAAGGGCGATCCCACAGCAAGCTGTGGGGCACCATTACCCACTGCGGGTGAATTCGTCGGTATAAGCCCATACGCCGCATATACCAGCCAATCCATTTCCTCCTGCAAAGCGATCATCTCGGCTCGTAGTCGTTCGCGGATTTCAACAGCGCGGGTAAAAGCTGCCAGTAAGTTATTGCTGGAACCGAATGGTGCACCCAAGTCCGGGTTGGGTGTGATATAACCGGACAGCGATGAATTCCACTCGTGGTAAGCCTCCCCCGGCATTTCAAATAACTTCCTGAGTGCCAGAGACGGCAGGTGCTGCCCACAGGTCCAGCAGGCTTGGGATAATGCCGTCAGCCGGTCCGCCAGGGTGTTGCGGTTGCCGCGCAAGTTGTCGGCAATGGCCTCAGGCACGGGCAATTGTTGCACTTTACCGCCAGCAAATACTAAGTAGGTGTCTGTCGCACCATCTGAAGATTCTCTTTTGCTGAAACAGATCTGTTTAAGCCAGAGAAGGGAGGCCGATGAATTAAGCAACCCAGAAACTAAATGGTGGCTTTTAAGCTCTTTTGAGATTAGTGAGATTACTGGCGCCGTTCTCGATAACAAGTATACTGGTTCATACACAAAAAAATGGTTGTGGGTTGTAATTTCAGGGTAAATTATTCCTAACTTTTGACCCCTTTTAGTGTATCTGTAATATTCAAACCATTCAAGGCCATAATCAACTTGACTTATTCCGCCAAGCTGTGGACGATCTGAAAGGAGCGTTTTCCACGGTTTTAGTATTCTTGCCTCTGCCTCAGAAAGATGAGGTTTTAATTGCTTATCGTAAGGGAAGTGACAATACTGCCAATCCGTGACATGGTTTTTCATGAAATCTCCCTCAGCGAAGGGAATAATCTTCTCTATCGGGAAATTGGAGCGCCGAAAAAAATCCACGTCACTTACGTAAAGCTCACGAGCACCAAATACGACATCAAATCCAATGTCATCCGACAGGAAATCTCGTAATAATGCTCTTGCGTTTGCCTCAATTGCTTTTTTTGTTGATTCACCCGTAGACTCAAAATTCCACGGCCATTTAGCTGTTTCATTTCTGGGCATATCAGAAACTGCGATTCTTGTATCCATGTAACCCGGCTGGTCATTGTGCTCTTCAATGGTCGCCCAGAGTGGAGATTGTTCCGGCGGTGTGCGTAGGTCGCCGCCGCCGGGCAGGATGGCGGTCACGCGGATGGGTTGCTTCTCGTCCGGTTTCCGGTTGCGCCCGAAGACGATGCAAGTGGGCGTCCCGTGGCCGGGGAACATCAGGCCGGAGCAATCCACCACTTTCTGCAATTCCACCGTGGGGAAGAAGTTCTCAACTAAGGGCTTGCCGAATTCCCGCTTGGCGAAGGCGTTGGAAACGATGAAACCCAACTGTCCACCGGGCCGCAGCAGCCCAAAGCTCAGCTCGAAGAAGGGGCAGAGCATATGGTACTTGCCATGACAGACACGCTTCCAGCGTTCGCGGTAAAGTTCGCGTTTGATGGGATTGCGCGCCGTAACGAAAGGCGGGTTGCCCAGGATCAGATCGAAGCCGCCGGGAATGCGCTCACGCTCGGTCAATTTCTGTTGCGTGATGGCTTCATTGACCAGGGCGAGTTCTCCGTCCAGTGTGGCCTCCGATCCCTCCGGGCGGGGGTTGAAGATGTCGGCGTAGTCTATCCGCCAGGCGAAGTTGAAGGGAGCATCGAATTCAGCACCCTCCAGTTTGCGCAGCTCAGGATAGAAGCTGGAGTCATAGGGCCGGGCGGCGATTTTTTCCAGCGTGGCTCGATCTGTGTCTACCCTCTGCATGGCTTGCTGCAAGTGGGTGATGGCTTCCTCGATGCGACGACGGTTGGCAGAGTCGGATTCATTTTCCGCCAGAATGCTAAGGCGCAGTTGATCGTCAGGCTGTCGGAGTTGTTTGATCTCTTCTTCGATGACTTTCTGGCTCAGATCCAACCGGCGGCGCAGGATTTCCACGCGCAGGCTGCGCTTCTTATCGGATTTGCGAGCCTTGTGCAGGTCGCGCCCCAGCTTGCGGAAGCGTTCGTACTCTTCTTCATACCGCTTATTGGTCTCGATCAAGACCGGCACGTCGCAGATCGTGTCCAGCAGGCTGTCGCCGCGATGGAAGTTCATCTCCAGATTGGGGAGTTGGGAGATGTTCTTCAGAGCCTGCTTGAACTGGGCGGGAGCCGCCTCGAAAGGGTCTAAGCCCAAGTCGTAATCCACGATCAACGAGAGCCAGAGACGCAAGCGGCAAATCTCCACCGCCTGCTGTTGCAGGTCTACCCCGTAAAGACAGTTTTCAACGATATTGGCCTTGGTGTCGTGAATCCAATTGCTGCCGGAACGACGCAGGGGATCTATAAATCCGTTAGCAGCGAACTCAGCGATATAGCGCAGATTGACCAGTTCGTGCAGCAGTCCCACCGGGAAAGCGCCGGAGCCTACTGCCGGGTCGCACATCTTGATATTGCGTAAAATCTCAAGCAGAGTGCGACCATCACCGGGTGTAAATACTGCTTTTAGTCTGGCTTTGGATTCCTCGTCCAGGCTATCGGTCGTCTCAATATCGAATAAAACTTTAATGCGCTTTTCCCACGGGACGCTGGGCAATTGACCTTTCAAGTATTGGCGCAGAGCTTCGCGGCAGATGAAATGCACCACGATCCGGGGTGTGTAATAGGAGCCGGTCCCCTTGCGCAGGTCAGGAGCATTGTATTCCGCTTTTTCTTCCGCGTGCAGAATGATGGACTCGAAGACTTTCCCGAGCATTTCCGGGTCAACAGCCACGTCCTGATCCAGAGGAGTATCTTCACGCACCGTGAAATTGAAAGCTTCTAAGAGATGGTCGAAAACGAAAGTGAAAGTCGAATTGCGAATGCGCAGAGGAGGGTTGATTTTCCGCCGCTTATCATTTTGAGCGAATTCGTCATCGTCGAACAGGCCGCCATTCAGAAAGGGAATGCCTTCAAGCTGACTGCCATCAGTTCCCGGAGCAGTAGATAAAGTCCAAAAGAGCACTTCCAGGAATTTCTCATAGTAAGTGAAATCATCTGAGGCACCGGCATACATCTTGAAATGGTCAATCAGATAATTTTTGCGGCGATTGAGCCAGCCTCGTTTTTGCAGGAAATAGAGGAAGATCAAGCGTTCCAGTAGAAGCTGAGCCTTGCTATAAGCCTGCGCAGAAGCGAGAGGTTGGCAATTCTCAAGATCCTCCTTGATCCGCTTCAATGCCTCATCAAAGCGCTTAAAGAACTCACGAGTTAGAGGTTCTTTATCAAAAGCAGAGGCCCAGGCTTTCACCCAAGCGTCACCGGCATGAGGATCTTCAGGCCAACGCAAGGCGGGTAGGTTGTGTTCACAGAGCGTCCTAATTTGGGCGCTGCCCTGCTCCCATCCGAAAGTTGCGAGGCGGCTTTTAGCGGGAGTCTCGCCTCGGAAGTGGGCAAATGTGAATTGTTGATTCGCGGCGGTTGTGCAGATGAAAAGAAGATTCTCACGTTTCCAGGCAGGAACCAAAGGGTCGCGACGGCGATATGGGATGAGTCCACGCAGAATCTGCCGGAGGGCGGTTCGGTGAATTTTATCGTCAGCGAACTCAACTAAAAATATTCCCCAAGGTTGCTCAAAATCCCCTTGCGGTGACCGAAGTTGCCGTACCAAACCATCCTTCAGGACGCAGGTTTGATCCTGGCAAATTTTGAGCTCATCTCCAGTCCAATCGAAGGTAGCGTCTTCCAGGTCAGCGCTGGTTTGCGGCCAGTCGAGATTTTGTTGCAGCATTCGGAGTAACTGCGGCAACGATCCAATGGTGCGCAGAGTAGCCACGTCGAGAGTATTAGGCATGGTCAGTTCAGTTCCATCCAGGTTTTAAGAACCGGTTTTATACCGTCGGGCGCATTAACCCTTCTGAGGTAGGTTCTATTGATGTGTTTGTCAATCAGCTTGCGAATCTCTACCAACCGCTCAGCAGCCATTTTGCAGAGACGGGGAGTATCAGGGGTTGAGCGAATGAATTGGGCGATCTCAGAAGGTTCCTCAATGATTTTCTCCGTTGTCAAATCATACAAATACCATTTCACATCACCCGCTTCGATAGTCCAATTGCCGGTTTTGATTTCTTTAGCCGGGCGAGCGTAGCAGAAGAAGACACCTTTCGCACCCTGAGCAAGAGTATCTTTGCCGCTAAAAACTTTATTCGGCATACGGTCCAGCTTTGCTTCCAGATCAGGATACTCTTTCATGAGACGTTGGAGCTCAAGACTCAGGCTTTCGCTCTGAGATTCCACTCCATCGCACAAGCGGATGAAGTCACGCAGGATCTCATAGTCATCTTCCGGCCTGAGCAACTTGCCATTTTCAATACCGAATGTTTTTGAGATCAACAGGGTTTTATGAGTGACAGTTTTATACAATGAGAGCAACTCATTTAATTCGTCTGGGGGAAGGAAATTGTAATACTGGATATTGCCGCGAACCGGCTCCAACTCGGGATGATCAGCAACCATTTTCGCTTCAATCTCAGGATCAAGACGGCGGTCAATACGACCAATCCGCTGCATGAGGCGCACCGGGTTCCAATGCAAGTCATAGTTGATAAGTCGAGTGGCATCCTGAAGGTTTAAACCTTCCGATAAAATATCCGTAGAAATCAAGATGCGTATTTCCTTTGATCCGCAACGCTGCAATTCTTCGCTGGAGGAGTCGTTGTAATAAGGTGCAAAAGCTTTGATAATTTCCAGACGTCCGTTCGTGCTCGCTTCTGCATCAATTTCCACCAGATCCTCAAAACCAGCCAGGCGCAATTGCTCCTCCAGGTAACGAGCGGTGTCCCGGAATTCCGAAAAAAGGAGTACTTTATTCCGTTGCAGCGTGACATCTTTCAATCCACTCAAATGTCCGCGCAGCAATTGAACGAGAGCTTGGAGTTTTTTATCCTGCTTGGGCTCAAACTGTTTGAGTTCTCGCAGGAACATAGCGACAGTTTCAAGGTCGTTAAGCGTCTCCCCCAATAATCCCGGAACATTGAACTCCAATGGGTCTAATGGATCGCGAGAGACGAATTCATACATCTCAGGTTCGACTGCATCCTCAGCTTGGGTTTCATCTTCCTTTGATTCTGGAAATAGCGCGCCTTGTTGCAGGAGATCAAATCCGGTAATGTCCTTATTTCGGCCCAGAAAACGATTCAAATTATTCCGGTCATGTGTATTCTGAGCATTGGCTACATAGAAAGAGATGAATTTCCACATTAAGGTATGACACGACTTCTCAAACGCCAGTACGGAACTTTCAAAACGTTTAAGGAAGGAAGTGCGAATCATCTGAACAACTTGCTGTTGCCGACCAATTTTCATGGCTATCTTTTGCCCCGTGAGATCTTCCGACCCGATATAAAAACCATCCCAAGGGCAATACATAGCCAGAGAAAAGAGAGGTTTATCCCGACGGAAAGCCTCATCCACCATATTCAGCAATTTGCCGTAGGTCTGCTTCACTGAATAGGGGACTACTTTGGGGAGTGATGGCTGTGGAAACAGCACTTGTCCATCTTCGACCGCCAGTGATTTTTTAACATATCCTCGGCTGCGTTGCACGACCAGCTCCTCGAATAGGGCATCACTCCTAAGTATATCACCGGCTTCGGCAAGATTCGTTTCCATCGCAATATTGGGATCAGATACTGATTGTCCCATCCTCAATTCTCGCTCTAATGCAGCCTCTTTGATGCTTTTCTCTAAAAGGCGGATATGGCCAGGCAAACTGTGAATACCCAGTGGAGCCGTCTTGAAATAATCTTTCTTGCGTCGCGAAAATAATTCAGCCATGTGTTGAAAATCTGTCAGACGATTGTTCACCGGTGTGGCGGTTAACATATAGACTTGTTTGCTTTCACACAGATCACACATTGCCCAATAAATACTTCGCCGTTCTTCGCCCTCTTCGCCCCGAATCCCAGTATTGCGGAAGTGGTGGGCCTCATCAATGATAACAACATCGGCCTGTTCACGCATCTGGCGTAGTTCATGCTGTATTTTTGTGTTATTCCGCAGTAAATCTGAATGATTATAAATCCTAAAACTCAGGAAACCACCCAATACATGCGGGATATACTTCCTGATCTTTGATTCCCAGACGGTTTCTCGAGCACCTTTGGGCACAAATAGAACCACAGGCTTTTTTTCTCGCACTACCAGTCTCTCAATCAGCATAAGGCCGATATAAGTTTTACCTAATCCCACCCCATCGCAGAGAAAAGCACCGCCATATTTTTCGGCCCGTTTCAGAATACCATGATAGCCGTCTCGTTGATAGGAGGCCAGTAGTGGGTACATCTTAGAATTATTCTTCTCCCACACATCCGCAGTCAATTCATGCCCTCGTAAGAATTCCTGCAAGGACTTGGCATAGACTTCAAAGGGGGAGTACTCGCGGGTGTGGCGCTCAATGACGTGCAGAATCTCGGCAGTTACGTCCTCAGCTTTGTTCCAGTGCTCTTCGTACCATTCCTGGAGAGCATTGACTTGTGCTCCGGTGATCTGGACGTTCAGTTCAACGTTTTGGGTTAGTCCTGGCAGAGTGAAGTTGGATGATCCCACCAGTGCGAAGGAGCCGAGGACGGCTTGGCGGGCATGAGTGATGTAAGTTTTAGCGTGGAATTTGTTATCGCGGTAGACTCGACAGGTGATTTTTCGGCTTCGCAGAGCTTCGACGATGGCAGGGACTCCGGTTAGGAAGTCATTGACCTCTTTTGCATCTTCTAAGCTGCTATCCAGTTTCTGCTTGATCCAACCCAGGCCCTCGGCGAATGCTTTCTGGGTACGCTGTGAAACATCACCACCCATCAAAATGCGAATGTGATCTACCTTCTGCCATTGGTCTTTAAGCCCCAGCAATGCTCCAATCTCAAAGTAACCGGTTGCAATGTCGAGGCGCTGGGCTAACGAGCAACCATCGTGAAGATAGCGCAGTACCTTCCAGTCCTGGTCGCTATTATCCACGATGAAGAGGTCGCTGCCGGTTTTGGTGGGATGGTCACCCATTGCTAACCACCTTGTGCGTAAATGTGGATCAATTCGGAAAGGCTTTCCTAAAGCTATTTAAAAATCAGGATAGAAGCAAGAAATTTTTAATCGATTTTGCAAATAATCCTGAAATTGGTTCGATCAGATCGTCAAAAGGCTGAATAACCACGAGTTCAGGCACCAAATGGAAATTTTAAGGTGGTTCTTGCGTGGAACCGTCCCAGATCAAAAGGCTAACAGTCTTTGGAGGGTATTATTTCACACCCACTTCTCGTGCAGGTACAATATAAGCGGAAAAACTTCTTGTGATTCATTGTTTAGTAACTCACCATCATAGGAATGCTGCTTTTAAACCGTATTTTATGGCTCACCCGATTGGCAATTCGGATTCACAACTGCAAACTCCAGCGCTTAGGGAGTTTATCTAATCTTCAATCGGGAATCGGCCCTGAGATGAATTGTTATACCTGCGGGAAAAGTGGGGCATAATACTAACTAAAGTGCATTATATTGTATAGAAAATAATTATTTTTGACGCACAGACACCGCTTCAGACCTATTTTCTCGCACTTAAAAAATATCGATTTGTTGTAATTTAAAGATTTACAACACGAAATCGTCAAGAATTTGGATTGTTTATTCGGGAGTTTTGTGCGTGTTTTGACAGGTTTTTATTAGCGGTCGTGTAAAAGAAAGGCATTTGACCTTAATTCTATTCCTGATGTGCCAATAATCCACAATTCTAATAATGTTTCAAAGTAAAATATCCAAATCGTCATGAATGGAAAGCTTTTCAAAATAAAATAAAAAGAGCTTGACTTTCCCTGAAATGCTTCATATATTTGAATCAAGTATCTGAAATAATCCCTCTCACCGTTGCAACCCTGGACAGGATGTACAGGGCTCGCCGATAAATTACGATTCGCTGCAACTTTATCCGTATCTGAAATAAACAGATCCGCTAAAATAAGCACTCCCCGCAGCACGCACATCTTAAAAGAATGAAAAATTCGTATTTGTGTCTGTAGCTCGAGAAGACAGACCGATCTCTACGGATTTTTCATTTATGCGGAAATTTTCGTGATGCAAAAAATTGCACTTGATTTTGATACACTAATTGGGTATATTACCAGCAACTTTGATCACCGACCAGCACCTGTGCGATCACTTTTCCACGGACATCGTTGCCTAAAAATACTTCAATCATCTTACTTTTCTGGAGGCTATTATGAAGCGTGGGAAATCAAGGATTATCCAAGCGATTGGAATCCTCATGG
>JAGVQJ010000181.1 GCA_020051775.1 Calditrichota bacterium
AAACCGGCCGCATCCATTTGAGTTGTCGCTGTACTACAATTGCTAAGGGGCTAAAATAGTGAGAAAATCCCTTGATTTAAAATGCGGGATGTATTAGTATTGTATTGCCGCCCCCCCAGCCTCGTTTTTCAAGCTTACGATAAGGAGGTCGGATTTCAAACTGGTTCTCAAAAAAAGCTTCGACGCATTAGGCAGGCCTCCCTGCCAGGCGTTTCAATATTGTCATCATCCGCAACGAGCAGTACAACCGGCGTAAAAATTTTGAACTTTAGAGAAAAGGAGAATCACGAGCACATTGTCATGGGTTTGTAAAGTAACTTGATTTGTTTAAGCACTACCCCAAGGAGGTCCGAGATGAGTCGTAAGATTTTTATCCTGCTGCTGGGCGCCGTGATAACGGCCGGACTGGCAGCGCAAGCAGTTGCGGAGCATTACAATTTCACGTCGCTGGCGTCGGAGCTGGTGACTGGTCGAGCGTCAAACGTCGTCATGTCTGGAACCACCGGATTTGAGCTGAGTGGATATGGCGTAACAGCCCTCGACTTAACCGAACCGGCCATTCCAGTTGTTCTGGGTAAGACCTATACCCCGGGACTAAGCTACACCGGTGATATGTACGGCAATTATCTGGTGATAGCTGATGCTGATTATCTCACGATCGTGGATGTATCCACTCCGGCATGGATGTGGATCACGGGTCAAGTCAAATTGCCGGCGACCTGCCGCGATTTGACGGTAGCCGGTAATTATGCCTACTGTGCCGTCGAAAATTCTGGACTGGCAGTTGTTGACCTCAACGATGTTTACAACCCGCAAGTTGTCGCCACATTGGCTCTGTCAGGCATGGCTTACCAGATTGATGCAGCTCTAGGTCGCGTGTTCGTAGCCATCGGTACTGCGGGTATGGTTATCGTTGACGTAACCAACCCCTTGCTGCCGGTCTACGAAGGTTCTGTGGATACTCCGGGGCTGGCCACCGGTGTCGCCGTGCATGCCGATTCGCTGCTGGTGGCAGTGGCAGACGGTACTCAAGGTGTAGCCCTGATAGATGTTAACAGCTTCACCAATCCGGTTTTGCTGATAAGTCTACCCACTCTGGCGCGCGCTGTTGACGTCACCTTCGGTGCGCTATTCGCGGCAGTCTCCGAGCTTGACACCGATGGCGATGGAGCTCTCGAATTTGTAAATTATATAGGCCAAAACATTGGCAACTACCGTACTGCCGGTGGGCCTCTAACTACGACCCTGTCCGGCAATCTGGCTCTGATCTGCCAGCAGAATGCCGGCATAGAGATTGTAGATATCACCGACCCGGCGTCACCCGACTCCTTAACCACATATATGGAGCCGGCAGGCGGACCGCGCAGCTTGGTCAGGGTGGGTAATTTGGCCTACGTTGCCAATTACGACGCGGGTATGACCATCATGGATATGACGACTTTGACGGCTCCGGTAACCCTGGCCACTGTTCCAACAAGTTTGTGGTGCTATGACGTTGCCGTTGTTGATACCTATGCCTACGCCATGGACTTCAATGGCACCTTGAATATCATTGGAATTTCCAATCCATCTGCGCCCAATTTAATAAGCACCTACATGATGGACGAAGGCACTCGATCGATGGTGTACAATGACAGCTACTTGTACGTGGGAAAATACAATGCCGGGCTGTTCAACGGTATATTAACCTACAACCTGGTCGGCACCGCCGTGACGCTCTTGGACATTGACGGCATCGCCGCGGATGTGAAGGGTATCACGGTTCAAAACGGTAAACTGTTCGCTTCAGCCACTGATAGCGGCGTGTACATTTATGACTTGACGAACCCCGTCAATCCGGCTTTCTTGGGACGTTATGCCACGACAGGCCGTGCTCGCATGACCGCCGTGAACGGTAACAACCTGTATGTGGCTGCAGAAGGCCAGGGACTGGTGGTTTTAGATATCACTGATCCAGCTAACCCGGTGTTGGTCGGTACACCGTACAGCTTTGACGGCGAACAAGCCATGGGCGTCACCTTCAGTGACAATAAGGTCTTTGTGGCGCATCATATCGGCGGTGTGACGGTCCTGGATGTAACCGACCCGGCCAATCCAGTTTGGTTCGGTCGTACTAATACTCCAAGCGAGTCTTACGAAGCTTTTGTCTGGGACGAAAGCCACATGCTGGTGTGTGATACCTACTCGCTGGAAGTGTACGAAATGACGGTCGTGGGGGTGATTCCGAATCCCGGTTCGCAAACACCGGAGACCTTCACACTGCGTGGCACCTATCCCAATCCGTTCAATGCCACAACCATGATTTCCTTCGCGCTGCCGATTTCCGGTCGCGTGGAACTGGCGGTATTCGATGCGATGGGACGCAATGTCGCCCAGCCTTTTAGCGGCAATTTGGAAGCTGGCGAACATCAAATCCCGTTCAATGCCGAGGCATTAACCAGCGGTGTGTATTTCCTGCATGTCTCTTCGCCTTGGGGTGAGCAGAGTGGCAAAATGGTGCTGTTAAAGTAACAACCTGAAATCGCAACGATGAAATGGGGGCGCAATCTGATAGTCCGGATTGCGCCCCTACGTGTTTGTAATATCCTTGAGGTGGCCTATAATGAAATCCTACCGCATTTTACTATTGGCGGCAACCTTGTGGCTGTTGCCCTCTATGGCTTCAACGACACCTTACTGGACAGCCCAGGACTACCAACGCGCCAAACAGGCAGACCTGAAATCCAGACATTCAGGATCGCCCGGTATAGATTTTAGTTCCCCATTAAATCAGCCTCAGCGTCAAATCGCAGCGGCTGATATTTACGCTTTGACCTACGAGTATTTTCAGACCTGCCAATTTTTAACCACGATGCAGGAATCCAATCCTGCCAGCCCCGATTTCGGAGGCATGCACGAAGGAGAAACTCCCCAGCTCTGGGCTATTGTCGAGACCGACAATACTCAGGAAGCGATTCGTGTGTGGAGTACTTACGCTCAACTCTCCGGGAATTTGGATTTGTACCGTGAAAATATCGAACGCGCCTGGATTTACACCTTGAATAATCCCGCATATTCGGAAGAAGGCGCGCCGGGTGAAGATTATTACCGTGTGCACAACTGCGGTTGGGGCCTCGTGGCGGAAACCAAATACCGGGAGATTTACGATGATACGACATATTTGTGGTATGCAGATTCCTGTGCCCAATATATCGAGACGCACCGGTTGCCATACTCCGGCACCTGGTTCGCCTTGAATCCTCTGGTGGAAGGTTGGGCGGCAGGAACGCTTTACGACTATGGCTTTGAACAGAGCGATACAGCAGCGATCAGTCATGCCCTTCAGGTCGGAGCAGACGTTCAAAACTGGATCGAATCTGATCCCTCACGACTGTACCAGAACGAGGAATGGGCAATGAGCGGCGGAACAGCTATGTGGGGCGTCTGTCGGTCACTGTTCACTGAGAATCCGGGGGCTGGTCAGGTTTGGTTACCTACCTATCTCCCTTTTATGGACACCTATGCCGGATTGGGGCAATGGAATAATTCCTGGAATATCTGGTACGCTCACGCCTGGCACGCTGCCGCCGTGGTTTCACAGGACAGCCTCTGCACACAGAACGCATTCGCTCTCGTGGATACACTTTTGGATGCCGATCACCCTGTAGATAATGATGGCGGCATCATGGCCACTTCCACCGATCCTGTGACGATGGATCAGAGCTGGGTATCTTGCTATCTGGATTATATGGGCATAGCCCCTCTGATCTTCCAATCG
>JAGVQJ010000156.1 GCA_020051775.1 Calditrichota bacterium
GCAAGTCGAAGATAAATGGTACCGCTTCTGGGAAGAGAACGGCCTGTTCCAGACCCGCACGGATAGCGGCAGAAAACCCTATTGCATCATGATGCCGCCGCCCAACGTGACCGGCATCCTGCACATGGGGCACGCCCTGCAGGACAGTATCCAGGATGCGCTGATCCGCTACCACCGCATGCGCGGGTTTGAAGCCCTCTGGATGCCCGGCACCGATCACGCCGGCATCGCCACTCAGAATGTGGTTGAAAAAGCGCTGCTGGACCAAGGCAAAAAGCGCGAAGAAATGGGCCGCGAAGCTTTCCTGGCCGAAGTCTGGAAGTGGAAGGAGAAGCATGGCGGTATCATCAGCCGGCAGAAGCGCCGCCTGGGCGATTCCGCCGACTGGAACCGCGAGCGCTTCACCATGGACGAGGGCATGTCTCGCGCTGTAGCCGAAGCCTTCGTGCGCCTTTACGAAGATGGGCTGATCTACCGAGGCAATTATATCGTCAACTGGTGTCCGCGCTGCGGCACGGCCATATCCGACGAAGAGGTGGATCACCGCGAAACTCAAGGCCATCTGTGGTACGTTCGTTACCCGTCAAAAGACTCGCAGGAGTTTCTCACCGTCGCCACCACCCGCCCCGAGACCATGTTGGGCGACACCGCCGTAGCGGTCAACCCGGAGGATGCGCGTTTTCAGCATCTGGTCGGTCGCACCGCTCTGCTTCCCATCCTTAATCGAGAGCTACCTGTCATCAGCGACGAATTTGTAGATCCCAGATTCGGGACCGGATTGGTCAAAGTTACTCCGGCGCATGATCCCAATGACTTTGCCATCGGACAACGGCATAACCTCCCCTCTGTCAAGGTTATTGACGAGAAGGGATTAATGACTCACGCGGCTGGCCCCGAATTTGAGGGGATGGATCGCTTCGAATGCCGCGAAGCGCTGGTGGATCGGTTGCAGGACCTGGGTCTGCTGGCCAAGGTCGAAGAGCACTCGCATTCAGTCGGACACTGTTCTCGATGCAAAACCGTCATCGAACCGTTGGTGTCGCGCCAGTGGTTTGTGTCCATGAAACCGCTGGCGGAACCGGCCATCGAGGCGGTGACTTCGGGGCGCATTAAGTTCGTTCCGCCACGCTGGGAAAAGGTCTACCTATCCTGGTTGGTAGAGGTGCGCGACTGGTGCATCAGCCGCCAGCTTTGGTGGGGGCATCGTATACCGGTATATACCTGCCTCAGTTGCGGGCACGAATTCGCTTCTCACGTCACTCCAGACGTCTGCCCCAAATGCCGCAGCCCGCGTCTGGAACAAGATCCGGATGTGCTGGACACTTGGTTCTCCTCCTGGTTGTGGCCGTTTTCCACTCTCGGTTGGCCGGAAGAGACCAAAGCCAAGCATGTCTGGTATCCGACCGATGTGTTGGTTTCCGGGTACGACATCATTTTCTTCTGGATTGCTCGCATGATCATGGCGGGGTTGCGGTTCACCGGGCAGGATCCCTACCACACCGTCTACATCACCGGCATGGTCAAAGACGAGCTGGGTCGCTGGATGTCCAAATCATTGGGCAACGGCATTGATCCGATTGCGATGATTGACCAGTACGGCGCTGATGCCGTGCGCTACAGTCTGGTCGTGCTCACGACGGAAGGTCAGGACATCAAACTGGCGCCCTCGCGTTTCGAGATGGGGCGCAACTTTGCCAACAAGATCTGGAACGCCGCGCGTTTTCTGCTGATGCAGGAGAGACCAGAGCGCTTCACGGTCACCGCACCACCCCAACCGGAACTGGCAGACCGCTGGATTCAATCCCGTCTACAAACTATGTTGGAGACTGTGGCCGATCGCGTGTCTCGTTACCGGCTCAATGAAGCCTTGTTGGCGATCTATGATTTCACCTGGCATGACTACTGCGATTGGTATCTGGAACTGATTAAGCCGAGACTTTACAATAACCAAAACCCCGCCGAACGCGAAGGCACGCTGGCTCTGGCGCTGCGCATTTTCGAGATCACCATGCGGGCGCTACACCCCTTCATGCCCTTCGTCACTGAAGAACTCTGGCAACAGATCGCCGCCCTCGAGGGGTTGGGATTGCAGATCAAAGAACCTCGCAGCATCATGATGCGGGACTACCCTGTGGCAGATACAACAATGATGGATCCGAATGCCGTAGAGAGCATGACGCTGTTGCAAGACGTCATCACCACGGTGCGGAACATTCGCGGGGAGATGAGTGTGCCGCCACGATCCGAGGCCGTTCTATTGGTCGCCGGTCCGGATCACGAAATGGAAATCTTGCGTGGCGAATTCTCCATGCTTAAGACTTTGGCAAAAGTCAGCAGCTTGGATCGCGCTTCAACCCGTCCCGCGCACAGCGCCAGCGCCGTGGTGGGAACTCTGGAAATTTTCATTCCCCTGGAGGGGTTAATTGACTTGGGTGTTGAGCGCGCCCGGTTGGAAAAGGAGATCAATCGCCATAAGGGAATGGCGGAAGGCGTGCGCCGCAAGTTGACCAACGAGGCCTTCGTGCAGAATGCACCGGCTGATGTAGTGGATCGAGAACGCCAAAAGTTGGTTGACGCAGAGGCGTCCTTGGAAAAATTACAAAGAAATCGCGCCAGTCTGGAATAACCCGCAACATCTCTTCGCTCACTTTGCAACATTCGGGGGATCCTAGGGGTCGCCTCAAGGCGAACGGGTGCCGTTTTTACTGAGGTGTTGCGAAACGCATCATTGTTGCAGTATGTTGCAAAGAGAATGTGGTCACAAAAAAGGTTGAATAAAAAAACGTTGACATATACTTGATCCGGCATTAAATTATACGGATTCCATCCTTAAGGTATGAAGCTTTTTAATACTGGCAAGGTTTCCATTCTCCTGGTGCCGGAGAATAAGGGAGCCAGCTTCAGTTTCAAAGTATCCTCACTGATCCTCCGAATTGGCCTGGTCGTTGGCATAGCGCTGATATTTTTCTTCGTGGTCATGCTCATCAGTTGGGGAACTCTGTACCGCAAGGCCTCCATCTACGACCGTTTAGCTGAAGAAAACGCGGAATTATTACAGGAGCATAATCGGGTAATCGAGCTGCAGAAAAGAGTGGAGCAATTACAGCAACTGGGTGATCAAATCCGGCAGGCTTTAGGCGCTCAGATGCCGGGTTCTGGGACCAATCTCCGCCGGCCGGGACCCGAATTGTTGTCACAGGCAAATCAACAACCCTTGCCAAATTCATCGGTGGATGATCTCCAGCCGCCTTTAGCTTTTAATTTGGAACGAGTTCCTGCGTACCAGTACGGGGATCTTGAAATCCTGAAAGACCAGGAAGTACCCTCGCTTTGGCCAGTCCAGGGGTACACCAGCCGTGGATTCGAGCCGGATCCGGTGGTGCCTGCGCATTCCCACAACGGCATTGATTTAGCCGCTGCCGAAGGCACCGTTATCAAAGCCACTGCTGGTGGAATTGTAGTCTGGTCGGGATGGTCGGCTCTTTATGGCAACATGGTAGTCCTGGCTCATGCCGGTGGTTATTTCAGCGTTTATGGCCATTGCCAGGTTATTTTAACTGCGATCCGAGACCGGGTGGAGCGCGGCATTCCTATCGCCCTGCTGGGCAATACGGGTCAATCCAGTGCGCCACATTTGCATTTTGAGATTTGGCATGGCAACGTCCCGCTGGATCCTGCCAACCTATTAATGCCTCTTTAAGCAGTTGGGAGTATCAACCATGTTGTCGAAAACCATGAGTACGCGAATGAAAAATGGATCGGAATTGGCCACCATCATCGGACAGGAAGCCACCCTGGAAGGCCGGCTGACCGTAAAGCACGCCATGCGCGTGGAAGGACAGGTCAAGGGGGAACTGTCCAGCACGGATACCATCACGGTCGGGAATACCGGCAAAATCGAAGGTACGTTGACAGCCGAGAACGTGGTGGTTGGTGGACAGGTGGACGGCAACATCAAAGTCGGTGGTCGTGTTACTTTGGAAGCCGGCAGCCGTTTCACAGGTGATTTGGAGGCTTCCAAACTGGTGATTACCGAAGGGGCAGTGTTTAACGGACACTCGGCCATGCCCGGATCCCAAACCGGCGCCCGGCGCTTCCGAGGGGATGGCGAGCAGGAAACGGGCGCTTCAGCCCCACCCTGATCCGTGAGACTTGATCATGCCGGCACATAATTCTAAGGAAAATGGCCGCCCCGCCAAAAAAATCCCGGGAATCGGCAACCTGCCACCGGCTTATGATCTCGCTTTGCGCTGGGGTTTGACTCTGGCCATCGCGGTACTGGCAGGGCTTTTCATCGGTCGTTGGCTGGATAATAAATTAGGCACTACCC
>JAGVQJ010000189.1 GCA_020051775.1 Calditrichota bacterium
CGACAACCTCGAAATCCTGCGCAAGTACGTCGCGGATGAATCGGTGGATCTGATCTACCTCGACCCGCCCTTCAACTCCAACCGCGCCTACAACGTCATCTTCCAGGACAAGACGGGCAAATACTCCGCCGCTCAGATCCAGGCCTTCGAGGACACCTGGCACTGGTCGCCGGAAACCCAATCCGCCTTCGATGAAATCATGCATGGGAATTATCCGGCTGAACTGAAGGACATGATGCAGGCGTTCCGGAAATTCTTGAAGCTCAATAACCTGATGGCTTACCTCACCATGATGGCTATCCGGCTGGTGGAATTGCGTCGTGTGCTAAAACCCACCGGCTCCATCTACCTGCATTGCGACCCTATGGCAAGCCATTATTTGAAAGTGCTGATGGATCAGGTGTTCGGAATTGTAAATTTTCGAAATGAGATAACCTGGAAACGAACCAGCGCCCACAACGACCCTAAAAAATACGGTTGCAATACTGATATAATTTTCTTCTATACGAAAAGTGATTCCTGGACATGGAATGATTTGTACACCGAACATAGCCAGGAATATCTAAAAAGATTCAGGCATGCTGATCAAGATGGCAGGTTATGGACAGATGACAATTTATCTGCAAAAAGTTTATCAGGAGGCGGTTATGAATATGAATATAAAGGGGTAAAGGCTTTGTGGAGAATGCCACTGGAAACTATGGAACAGCTTGACGAGGAAGGGAGACTTCACTTTACTAAAACAGGCGGGATTAGATTAAAACGATACTTGGACGACACTCAGGGAGTTCCTCTTCAAGCCCTCTGGGATGACATCTCTCCGATAAATTCTCAAGCCAAGGAACGATTAGAATACCCAACTCAAAAACCGGTCGTCCTTCTTGAACGAATCATCCAAGCTTCATCCCATGAAGGCGATACCGTACTTGATCCCTTCTGTGGGTGCGGTACAGCAATAGTAGCAGCAGAAAAACTGGGGAGAAAATGGATCGGCATTGATATTACGCACTTCGCCATTGCCTTAATAAAGAAACGGTTAAAAGATCAATTCAGCGAGAGGGGCATTAAATTCAATGTTGTAGGCGAACCCAAATCGGCGGAGGATGCGGCCCGGTTGTTCGAGCAATCACCATTCCAGTTCGAGAGTTGGGCGGTGTCTTTAGTCGGCGGGCAACCCTACAAGAGCAAGGGTGGCGGTGACGGCGGTGTGGATGGATTGCTCTACTTCGAGGATGGCAAGAGCGAATTTCATCGCATCATCATCGAGGTCAAGGGCGGCGGCTATCACCCCAAAGATGTGCGCGCCTTAAAATCAGTATTGGAGCGTGAAGGAGCGCCTCTGGGGATATTGATCGCTCTCCAGCCCCCCACCCAGGGGATGCTCTCGGAAGCTACAGCGATGGGCAAATGGAAACTGCCCGGTGTGGATCTGGAATATCCGGTCATGCAGATCATCACCATCCAGGAGCTCTTCGATGGCCACAAGCTGGATCTCCCCAACACCCGCGACACCCTGAAACGCGCCAACCGCGAGATTCGGGAAAAAGAGAAGACCCTGAAATTGCTTTAATGAGCATTGCGGCAGCGCGCACCTGACGATACAAAAATCCTCGTTTATCGGGGTCGGGGACGACCCCGACTACGGTTCTCGGTTCTCGGTTCTCTGTTCTCGGTTTTCTGTTCACGGAATCATGCCCGGCATCTTCTCCATAAAATCCCTTGACGCCATCCTGAAGGAGGCCAAAGGCCCCGGCGTGAAACTTCGGCAGGCGCTGGGCCCCGTGCAGATCACGCTGCTGGGCATCGGCGCCATCATTGGAGCCGGCATTTTCGCCACCATCGGCACCGCCGCCGCCGGTGACGTTCACCGTTTGGGCGCCGGCCCCGGTTTGATGATAAGCTTCGTGGTGGCTGGTGTAGTCTGCGCCTTTGTGGCGCTATGCTACGCTGAATTCGCCTCCCTGGTGCCGATTTCAGGATCCGCTTACACTTATTCTTACGCCACCCTGGGTGAACTGGTCGCCTGGATCATCGGCTGGGATCTGATCATCGAATACGCGGTAGGCAACGTGGCCGTGGCCATCAGTTGGGCCAATTACTTCAAGACGCTGATGCGCGGCGCGGGGATCATCATCCCCGACTGGATTTCCACCGACTTCGGCACCGCCCAGAAAATCCCCGGCCTGCTGGAATCTGCTCCCCACCTCTTCGGCGTCCCCTTGGTCTTCAATCTCCTGGCCTTCCTGATCGTCGCCACCGTCACCGTCATCCTGCTGGTCGGCATCCGCCAGAGCTCCTGGTTCAATGCCGTGATGGTTATCCTGAAACTGCTAGTTCTGTGTTTCTTCATCTTCATCGGCATCCGCTACATGAATCCGGCCAACTGGCAGCCGTTCATGCCCAACGGGTGGACGGGAGTGGCTTCCGGAGCCGCCGTCATCTTCTTCGCTTATATCGGGTTTGATGCCGTTTCCACCGTTGCCGAAGAAGCCAAACGCCCACAACGCGACCTGCCCATCGGGATCATCGCTTCGCTGGCCGTCAGCACCGTCTTCTACATCCTCGTTGCCGCCGTCTTCACCGGATTGATCCCTTACCCCGCTTTAATCGCCAAACTGTCCACAGAACAGGCCGAACCGTTGACCCTGGCCTTCGACTACGCGAAAATCGGCGGTCTGGCGGTGTTCATCGTGGCGCTGGGATCGGTGATCGCGCACACGGCAGTGCTCTTCGTCTTTCAGTTGGGGCAGCCTCGCATCTTCTTTTCCATGGCCCGCGACGGTCTGCTGCCCGGCATCTTCGCGCAAGTGCATCCAAAATTCCGCACACCCTGGGGATCCACCATTCTGACCGGCCTGGCGGTGGGCACGGCGGCCATGTTCACCAGCTTGAATGAGATGGTGGATCTGACCAATATCGGAACTTTATTCGCCTTCATTCTTGTAAGTATAGGGATTATTGTACTCAGGGTCAAGGACCCGGACCGAGCACGTCCTTTCCGCGTCCCCGGAGGCTTGGTGCTGCCCATTCTGGCCATCATCGGTTGCCTAGGGCTGATAGCGTATCTGCCTCCCACGTCCTGGCTGCGCTTTTCCGCCTGGATCAACATCGGCTTTCTGATCTATGTGGCTTACGGTACGACCCACAGCCGCCTGACCGGAACAGCTTCCGCCCATCCTGCCGAACACGCCGCCCGCACGGCGTATACCGGCGCCTGGTTGGGAGTTTTCGGCACGGCGTTGGTCTTCGCCGCGCGGCTGGCCGACGTCTTCCGTCTGGATCCAGTGGATCGTTCTGGCTGGTTCCTGACCAATTCCTGGTGGCTGACCATTCCGCTGGCCATGAACCTGATCATCCTGTATCCGACAATCTTTCGGCGCACCGCCGCAGCTTTTAAGGCGAATCCATGGCCTGAAATTCATGCTCGCGCCCGGCAAGCGCTGATCATCGGTGGAATCATGTCAACCTTGACGCTCACCTATCTGGTGGTGGTGTGGGTTTGATAACGCGCCGTCTTTTATATGCCTTGCTGGCGCTGGCCGCTGTTCTTTTGCCACTGGCTCTTTGGAATCCTAATTTGCCTTTCGTCTTAAGTTCCTACGGCGATCAATACCTGCTGTTCGAGCTGTTCGGATTTTCGGCGGCGCTGTTGCTCTCAGCCATCGTTGCCCTGAAAATGCACAAACTGAAAGAGCGGCCCTTCCAGGACAAACTCCCGGTACTCCTGCTTTTGGGCGTGGGGTTGCATTACCTGCTGCTGATCAGCGAGTACTCGATCCGTTCCTGGGATTACAGTTGCTACGAGAACGCAGGTAAAGCGATTCTGATTGGCGAAAGCCCTTACACTGGCGCGGTCACCGGGGATTACCTCTACCCCCCATTGCCCGCTCAGGTTTTGGCGATAGGCTACCGGCTGGTTTCCGGTTTTACCACACCCCTCCCGCCGGAATCTCAAGAAGAGGCTGGCTGGTATCTGCTCTTCTATTTATATCAGTGCGCGCAGTTCTTTCTGGTGCTGTTGGCGTTTTTTCTAAGTTACCGCTTCGCCCGACGGGTTGGATTGAAGACGATACCTGCATCCCTGCTGATTACAGCATTATTCATATTGAACACCCCTTTAGTGCGGACACTGCGACACAACCAGATCAATCTATACCTTCTGGTCCTGATTCTGGCGGCGCTGCTCTGGTTGAAGCGTCGCCCGATCCTGAGCGGTTTGGCGGCAGCTCTGGGAGGTCATCTCAAACTATATCCGCTCCTATTGCTGTTCCCCTGGGCGATCACGCGCAAAACGGCTGCCGTCGCGGGAGTGTTGGGATTTGCGGGTATTTTGTTGGCGCAGGCAATTATAAATCCGGACACAAATCTTTGGAATCAATATTTCTCATTCGCTAGGTCGTCCTCGGATGGCATCTGGTTCCTGCAGATGCCCTACTTCCGCGACAACAGCCTGCACAGTCTGGTGTTCAACCTGAATCGCACCGTCTGTTTCCTGTTAGGCGTAGATAATCAGGCGCATCTGCAGATTGCCCAGGCGATTTTTCTGACTGCCGCTTTGGCGGTGGTCAGCTGGTTTGTGCTCCGTTTCCGGTCGAGGGAAAGAATCTACCGGGGTTTTGCCGGAACAGATGATGCCCGAATTATCGGGCACAGTCTGGACGCCGTGGCGCTCACGCTGATCGTTTCACCGCTGGTCTGGGAACATCAGTATGTGTTGGCGTTGCCGTTGGTCATCTGGGCGGTGGCATTGCGAGGCAGAGACAAACCCTGGCTGGCGGGTATAGCCGCGTTCTTGATGTTCGCTCTGCCCGTGTTCGATCTATTCCCCTTGAGCTACCACCGCTTGGCGGGCTTGGGGATAATGTTATGGCTTATCAGGCCGACCAGAGTCCCAATTTTATCACGCGACCCTGCACATTTCCCTTGACTTGGTTGCAACAATTTCGTAAATTTACACTTTATCCCCCGGCGAAAGGCGTCGCTTGCTGAAGTTTGATCCATCTTTTCTGGGGAGAGTGACCCGTTGCCTCATCATCACGGACGATCAATGGACTTAAAAAAACTGCACTGCGGCATCGCCGTTTTCCTGTTACTCTTCAGTTTCATCATTTACTTCGCCTCCATGGCGCCCACCCTCTCCTTCTGGGATTGCGGTGAATTCATCGCCACTTCGGTGATCATGGGTGTGCCGCATCCGCCGGGAACGCCGCTGTACCTGCTCATCGGGCACATGTTCAGCTTGATCCCCTTCGGCGATATCGGCGCGCGCGTGAATCTGATCAGTCCCATCGTCTCAGCCCTAGCTGTCATGCTGCTCTACCTCACCGCAGTCAAGCTTATCCGCCTCTATCGCGGCAAGGAAGAGAACCTTGTGGACGCTTTGATCATCTACGGCGGATCGGCGGTCGGAGCGCTTACGTTCGCGTTCACGCACAGCCACTGGTTCAACGCCGTGGAAGCGGAGGTCTACGCTTCGAGTATCTTCTTGACCGCCATCGTCATCTACCTGATCATGGTCTGGGCGGAACGCGCCGACGACCCGCACAGCGACCGGCTGCTCCTGATTATCGCCTACATCATCGGTCTGGCCATCGGCGTGCACCTGGAAAATCTGCTGACCATCCCCGTCATCGCTCTGGTCATCTACTTCCGCAAATTCAAGTTCTCCTGGTCCACTTTTTTCGCTACGGTGGGTCTGTCCATCGTCGCCTTCATGACCATCTATCTTGGCATCATAAAATGGTTGCCGGCTACCGCTCACCTCAGCGTGGTACTCCCCTTACTGATCGTAGGCGCCATTGTTCTGGGCTGCTATTACGCCATCAAGGCGCGCAACCGCATAACGTCTCTCATCATGATCACCCTGCTGCTCCTGGTGATCGGAAACTCCACCTCAGCCTATATCTTCATCCGTTCTTCGCACAATCCGCCCATAGATGAGAACAACCCGGACACCGTAGAGAGATTTCTCTCCTATATCAACCGCGAACAGTACGGCGACATCCCCATGTTCACCCGCCGCTGGAATAACGATCCCAACTACACCAGCGAATCGGACTACTTCTGGCGCTATCAGATCAACTATATGTACAACCGTTATTTCCTCTGGAATTTCGTGGGCATGGAAGGCGATTTCCAGGGAGCGGGAGTCAAATTCAGCGAATTCTACGCTCTGCCGTTGATCCTGGGGCTTTGGGGGGTAGCCCACCACGCCTTGAAAGACCGACGGCGGGCTTTGGTGGTCCTCGCGCTCTTTTTTATGACCGGTTTGGCGATCGTCATTTATGTGAATCAGGATAATCCACAACCTCGTGAACGGGATTACTCCTATGTGGGCAGCTTCTACGCCTTCGCCATCTGGATCGCCATCGGCGCCGAAGGCGTACTCTCCTGGCTGTCGGGCTTAAAACAGAAAGCGAATGCGCGTGGCCTGGTGTTAGGAGGGCTGGCTCTGCTGCTGCTGGCTCTGCCCATCAACATGGTCGCCAAGAGTTTCCCGGGACAGAATCGGCGCGGCAACTACGTCGCCTGGGATTATTCCCGCAACATGCTGGAAACCTGCGCGCCCAACGCGGTCATGTTCACCAATGGCGACAACGACACCTTCCCCCTGTGGTATTTGCAGGAAGTGATGGGCGTCCGCAAAGACGTGCGCATCGTGAATTTATCGCTGCTGAACACCGGCTGGTACATACTCCAGCTTAAACACCAGGATCCCAAAGTCCCCATCACCTTCAGCGACGATTACATCAACCGCTATTTGGATCAGCATGATTCCGAGGCACTGCGTTCGCGCTATTGGCCCAAGAACGACCCGCGCAAGCAGACTGTCGTCCGCGTTGATGGTCTGGACGGCAAGGGCGGTTTCGATTGGGACATCCCCGCTACGATGCATGTGCCCACCGGCGCTAACGACAGCGGCGAACCCAATTTCTTGCGGGTACAGGATATCATGATCATTGATATCATCCGCGCCGCCAAATGGAAGCGACCTGTCTACTTTGCGGTAACCGTGTCCAGTTCCAACATGCTGAATCTGCGCGACCACCTGACCATGGAGGGTCTGGCCTTCCGGGTCAATCCCGAGACGGGCAGGGAAGTAGATCCGGAATTGATGCGCTACAATCTGTTGGAAAAATATCGCAATCATTATCGCAACCTTGATAATCCCAACATCCATTACGATGATAACGTTTATCGCCTCTTGCAGAACTATCGCAGCGCCTACCTGCAATTAGCCACTTACTATCTGGAACGCAATCAATCCGGGACAGTCACATACACTCCGACCATGTCCGAACCGCTGCGCCAGTTCGATCAGGTTTCCGACCGTGACAAGGTGCTCTTCATTCTGGACAACATGCAGAAAAACATCCCCGAAGAAGTGATGCCCATCAATTCCGACGAGATCACTCTGCACCTGGGCCGCCTGTATATGGATCTGGGTCGTCCCGAAGAACTACGCAAGCGCGTGGATCGGCTCGCATCCGGCGCCAATTTAAGCGTGGAACAGCGCTTCCGCTACGGCGCGGTATACTTGCAGTGGCTCAACGACCAGACCGCCGCGCAAAAACAATTTGACGAAGTCTTGAAGTTGGATTCCAGCCCGGATATGAAACTGGAAGTTGCGGGTGCTTATAACCAAATGCAGATGCGGGACAAGGCCGACAAACTTCTAACTGAAGTTTCTTCAGGGCCAATGACTCCTGAACTGGAAGTCAAGCTGGGCACCTCCCTGATTCAGATGGAACGCTACGATCAGGCTGAGGGGATATTCCAGGCCATGATGTTGCGCAATCCTAACGACGGATCAGCGGTGGGCGGATTGCTCATGGTCTACGAGAAGAAGGGCGATTGGGCCGCGGCTGCACGCTTGCTGGAGAATTGGACCACGGCTCACCCGACCGATTCTCAGGCCAAGGCTCGCCTGGAACAGTATCGGGCCAGATTGGCTGCCGGAGGCCCCTGATGCCGTCCCCGCCCCGTTTGGCCATCATCATCCCCCATTTACGGGGCGTGGATATTCTGCGCCAATGCCTGAACAGCCTATTTGGATCGGATTTTACAGACTTCGAAGTCGTACTGGTGGACAACGCCTCCACTGACGGCAGCCGGGATATAGTGGCCCGGGAATTCCCCGCGGTGAAAATTCTATCGCTAGCCGAGAATCGGGGTTACGCCGGAGGCTGCAATGAAGGCGTGCGGCAGTCACAAAGCCAATTCGTCCTGCTGCTGAACGACGACACGATCTTAGAGCCTCAGACGCTGGGTGCTTTGGTAGAAGCTTTGGACGATAATCCCAAGGTGGCGCTGGCTCAGCCCAAGTTGTTGAATATCAATGACCGCCGCTGCTTCGATTATTCGGGCGCCTGCGGCGGTTTGATGGATGTGCTGGGATACCCTTTCGCCTTTGGTCGCGTGTTCATGTCTATCGAGGAAGATCAGGGGCAATTCGACCAACCCTCGCGGATCTTCTGGGCTTGCGGAACCGCCGCCATCTTTCGCCGCAGCGCCTTAGACGAAGTCGGGCTATTGGATGAAGATTTTTTTGCGCACATGGAAGAGGTTGATTTAGCCTGGCGCCTGCACCTGGCCGGTTATGAAGGAGTGCGCGTGCCGCAGGCTGTGGTTTATCATCATTCCGGCAAAACCTTGCCCAATACCGAAAGCTGGAAGATGTACTTGAACCACCGCAACAGCCTGGCGTGCTTGGTGAAGAATTACTCTTTGCTGAATCTGGTCTGGATTTTGCCCTTAAGAATCTTCTTTGAGTGGGGAACCATCTTCATTTCGCTGCTGCGCGGCGACTTCCGAAGAGGCCCTGCCGCTTTCAAGGTGCAACTCCAGTTTCCTATCGTATTTTTCCGGTTTTTCGGCAAGCGGCGCCAAGCCCAAAAAGCCCGCCGTATCAGCGATCACCAGGTGATGAAAAAGATGTACTGGGGCAGTGTCGTGGTGCAGCATTTCCTGCTCGGAAAGGGCCAAACCGCGCAAATATTGCACCGGTATGAGCTATAGAAAATACTGCTTCACGGTGAATACAGGAGGAAAGATGCGCGCATTTAAATGGTTGCTTTGCTTGAGCTTTATCGTCGCGACCGGGTTGACGGCGCTGGCCAGCGAGCTTGAACATCAGTACGGGATCGAGTTCCGCGGCAGCCGCAGTCTTTACATGAACATGAAGGATCCCAACGATTACGTCAAGACCTTCCCCTGGAGCCAGGGCTTCCAAAGCAGCGAATACAATGAATCCAGCGGAGCGTTCGGTGGCGGATTGTCCATCCTCTACAAATCCCGTCCTTACTTCGCCTGGCACGTTGGCCTGAACGTCATCGGCACCGACAGCGCCACCGCGTCGGCCTCCGCCGGCACTCAAGTCCAACAGGCCCGTGTTTTCACCCGCGCGGTGGAGCTGTTCTTCACGGCCAACTACTACTGGAATTTAAGCCCTCGATTCAATCTGGAATTCGGAGCCGGTCCGGCCTTCTATCTGGCCAGCATGGACCGGGAAAAACCCGCGACCAGCAGCAGTGTGACCTCCTTCTATGGAGCTCATGGGCGCGCTTTCGGCTTTGTAGGCACGCTGGGCGCAGAGTTCTTCCTATCCAAGGGTATCTCACTGAAAGCTGGCGGTGGATTCCGTCTGGCGCACGTCGCCCGCTTCAAATACATCGAAGAAACCACGACTACCTCGGGAACCACCCAGATCGGTAAGATCGCCTACTGGAACAACCCGGATGGAACCACCAGCTTCAATACTTTCGAGGCGGATTATACCGGCGCCTTCGTGGAAGCCGGCTTGCGCATCTACTTCGAGCCTAAGGGCGATTGGGGGCATGGCGAACTGCGCGGCGAATGATGCGCTGATGGCGCACCCGCCGCTGGAGGAAATCCCCTGTCCGCTGTGCGGAGAGACCGGTTTCCGACCGATACACCGTGTTTGGAATCGCCTGAGTCAGTCTACGGCTCAGGCGCAAGGCGAGCCGCAGGAAGGTACGTTTAGCATCGTCGCCTGTATATCCTGCGGCTTTCTATATCTAAACCCCAGACCAGCGCTTCAGGACCTGGGGCGCTACTACCCGGTGGAAAACTATGATCCCCACCGCCGATCCGGTGGTGGATTGACCGGGTTTTTCTACCGCGCTTTGCAACCGTTATCCTTGGGATGGAAAGCGCGCATGGTTTCGCAGGGGCAATCACCTGGCCGGTTGCTGGACGTCGGCTGTGGTCGAGGCGAATTTTTGAGTCTCATGAGACGGAGAGGTTGGCAGGTGCTGGGTGTCGAAAAAGACTCAGCCGCCGCCGCCTTGAGCCAGGCGGAAGGCAATCCAACTTTGACCGGCGACCCTGTAGCGGTCGCTTTGCCCGCTGAGGAATTCGAGGTGGTCACCTTCTGGCATTCTCTCGAACACCTACCCGACTTGAAAGCGGTCGTCGCTCGCATGGCGCCTCGGATTAAATCCGGTGGCTTGCTGGCCGTGGCAGTACCTAACCCCCAATCGCTGGACGCGCGATTTTATGGCCGCCGGTGGGTCGCCTGGGATGCTCCCCGGCATCTGGTTCATTTCCGCCCACAGGATATGGAAACCCTGTGGGAGCCGCACGGATTGCGTTTGATCGGCATACGTTCCCTGCCGTTGGATCCGTTTTACGCCTCGCTGCTTTCGGAAACCAGTTGGACCTCAGGTATAGCCGCCGCCCTGAAAGCTCTGCGGGGATTAGTGGTAGGAGGTGTCAGCTTCCTGGTTGGACTAAAAAGCGGCTGTGGGTCGTCCAACGTCTACCTGTTTAGCAAGGAATAGACGGGAACGGGAAGGGATGTTGGGGCGTTTTTTAAACTGAAAGATCTCATTATCCACCTATTAATCACATGACCGCCTGGCAGGAAACTGCGATCCCCTTAACCGCCGAAGAGACTATCAACCGAGTTCTCCCTCGCCATCGGCGCATTATGGTCACCGGTTGCAACGGGCTATTGGGACAGAAACTGTGCCAATTATTGCTACCCTTTAACGCCATCATCGGCGTGGATCTGACCGACCGATCAGTTTGCACTGGGGAAAATTTCCAGCATATCGTTCTCGACATTTCGCATCGGGATGAGGTGCTTAAGGCGGTCTTAGAAACTAAGCCCGGTTTCATCATCAACACTGCCGCTATTACCGATGTGGACGGCTGTGAAGTGGATCGGGATCTTTGCTGGCGTGTCAATGTTTTGGGAGTGGAAAATCTAATCCGGGCGGCGCGGAAGACGAATGCCTCGCTGGTGCAGGTTTCCAGCGACTACGTTTTCGATGGTCATCATGCTCCGTACCGCGAAACCGATAACACTGCACCTTTGGGATTTTACGGCAAATCGAAGTTGGCCGGTGAAAACGCGGTGCGCAGCGCCGGAATTCATTATGCCATCGTGCGCACTCAAGTACTATATGGCGTGGCGCAGGACGTGCGCCCCAGTTTCGTCCATTGGGTCCTCCAGAAACTGCAAGAAGACGGTGAATTCAAAGTAGTGGACGATCAGCGCGGCAACCCCACCTTAGCCGACGATTTAGCTGAAGGCATCGCCCGCTTGATCCAACTGGACAAGCAAGGGATTTACCATCTATCCGGCAGTGAATCGGTCAGTCGCCGGCAGTTCGCCCAAGCCGTAGCGCTGGAATTCTGTGCTGACCCGGCGCGCGTCAAGCCGTTAAAGACCGCCGATCTGAATCAGAAATCACCGCGACCGGAAGACTCGACGTTTATCTTAGAAAAGATCGAACGAGAGCTCGCCTTCACCCCTCGCAACATAGCGGCAGGATTAAGAGAATTTCACCGGCAGTGGAACCGACTTCAAGGCCCACCCGGGAGGTGACCAATCATGAATGTGACACCGGATGTGAAGCAGAAAACCCTGGTGGTCATCCCCACCTATAACGAGGCGGAGAACATCACCAATATCATCCCGGAAGTACTTAAGCAGGGGGCGATGTTCGACGTGCTGGTGGTGGATGACAATTCCCCTGACGGGACCGGCGGTTTGGTACGAAGCCTCATGCCTCAATACGAACACCGCATCTTCCTGCTGGAACGCCCCGGCAAAATGGGATTGGGTCGAGCTTACCTGGCCGGTTTCAAATATGCCCTGGAAAAGGGTTATGCGCACGTCATGGAAATGGACGCCGATTTCTCCCACAGTCCCGACGTCCTACCCCGATTTCACGAAGCCATACAGGATGCCGACCTGGTGCTGGGATCACGTTACGTCAACGGTGTCAACGTCATCAACTGGCCTCTGAAGCGATTGCTATTATCTTATGGCGCCTCCATGTATACCCGCGCCATCACCGGCTTGCCGGTAAAAGACCCTACCGGCGGCTTCAAATGTTTCCGTCGCCAGACCTTGGAAGCCCTGGATCTCGACCGCGTACGTTCCAACGGCTATTCCTTCCAGATCGAAATGAGCTTCCGCATCTGGAAGAAAGGCTTCAAGATCAAAGAGATCCCCATCATCTTCACCGATAGGGTCGGAGGCACCTCCAAAATGTCATCCAAAATAGTGCGCGAAGCGATTTTAATGGTCTGGAAACTGAAGTTGCGTAGCATTTTGGGTCTGTTGTAACCTTATGTCCCGGATGGACCCGCTGAAATCACCTGATCTGAGTGTCGTCATTGTCAGCTACAATGTCCGGCCCTTTCTGGATCATTGTCTGCAATCAGTGTTTCGAGCGGCGAAAGATTTGCGTGTGCAGGTCATCGTGGTGGACAACGCCTCCCAGGACGGTTCGTTGGAAATGACGGCCCGGCGCTATCCTCAAACACAATTGATAGCCAATCAGGAGAACCTGGGCTTTGGCCGCGCTAACAATCTGGCTTTCGCCGAAGCTCGAGGCGAGGCGGTGCTGATCCTGAATCCGGATGCCTTCATCCGCGAAGACACCCTGCGTGTTTTGTTGACTCGACTGTCCCGGTCGCCTGACATCGGCGCCGTGGGGCCTACCATCATTCTGCCGGACGGCCGCTTCGAACCTCGCAGCATGCGAGGTTTTCCCACTCCCTGGGCGGCCTTCAGCTATCTGTCCGGACTGGCGGCTCTGTTTCCCCGCAGCCCGCGTTTTTCACGTTATCTACCTACGCATTTAGATCCTGGTCTTGAACATGATATTGACGCCTTGACCGGTTGTTGCATGATGGTACGCCGCGAATTGTTGGAAAGACTCGGCGGATTCGATGCCGACTATTTCATGTATGGCGAAGACCTGGATCTCTGCTGGCGCATTCACCAGGCCGGTTATCGCATCCAGTACACTCCCGCAGCGCGCATCATTCATTTTAAGGGCGAAAGCACCCGGCGCTCCAGTCTAGATCCCGGTCCTCTCCATCAGCAAGCCATGCGCCTGTTCGTGGATAAAAACCTGGCCGGCAATTTCGCCTGGCCCATACGCGCCGCCATC
>JAGVQJ010000183.1 GCA_020051775.1 Calditrichota bacterium
CCAGGATCAGGTAGGGTTGTTCCACAGGTTTGCCGGTGGCCGAATCCAACAGATTACAGGCAAGAACAGGAAAGTTGGCTTGAGATAGATCGGCTTGCAGTATCGGCCAACCGTAGTCGAATTCGTGGTTACCGATCTGGAAGGCGTCAGGGCGGATGAGATTCAGGATGCGGATCTGCGATTCGCCTCGCGTGATGGAGGAGATGGGCGTCCCGGTGAACTGATCGCCCGCGTCCAGGGCGATAGGTCCTATGCCGGTGCGGCGCAGGGAATCCACGAGACCGGCGAGGTAGGCGGCTCCGCCGACGCGCACCTTCACCCCTTCGACAGTCGTCGTGAAGGGTAGATTCTGGGCATGGAAGTCGTTCCAGTGGAGAATGGTGATCTGGGCGGTGTGGTCGGCGGCGGGGAGCGAAGCTGCCAGCGACAGCCAACAGATCAACACCGGTAGAAGACGTGATAAACGCATAATTTCCTTTGGCGAAGAGCTGATGATCAAGTTATATTTTTAAGAGAGTACGCACCTATTCACGAATCTTACATTTTGAGGTCGGGGTCGGGGGCGACCCCGACTATTTCAGCCACGGGTGACCCCGACTACGAACATGACGAATAAATCCGGCAAACTCATCGTCTTTGAAGGCATAGACGGATCGGGAAAGACCACGCAGCTTAAGCGCGCTGCCGCGTGGCTTTTGGCCGAAGGTTATACGGTGGAAACGCTGCGGGAGCCGACAAACGGGCGATATGGTCGCCGGCTGCGGGAATCGGCGCTCAGCGGGCGGGTGTCTCCCGAAGAAGAACGCGACCTGTTCGTCCAAGATCGCACCTGGAACGTGAAGACCAACATCCGACCGGCCTTGGAAGCCGGGAAGATCGTGCTGCTGGATCGCTATTACTTTTCCTCCATCGCTTACCAGGGGGCGCGGGGACTGGATCTGGCCGATATCCGCGCGCGCAATGAGGCCATCGCCATCAAGCCCGACCTGGTGCTCCTGTTCGACCTCGACCCGGAAACGGCTCTGCAGCGCATCGAGAGGCATCGCGGGGAGACGCCCAACCTCTTCGAAGGCTTAGAATACCAGCGCCGCGTGAGGGCGATCTTTCTGTCTCTGCCCGATCCCTTCCTCGTCTTGATTGATGCCGCACCGCAGGCGGAGGAGGTGTGGGGACGGGTGAGGGCAGAGATTGGAAAATCCTTGGGAATCCGCCCGTTTGTCCGGGAATGAATTCCCGGACTACCCAGCTTCAGTCCGCTGAAGCGGACGTATTCTATTTAATCCCCCCCTGTCCTCCCTGGACACGGGAGGTAACTTCTCGCGCTGCTAAGGCTGCTGGATTACACTGCCATGAGGTTATTCCCGCAATCCGTCGGCTGACGGAGCGTCGGGAATCTGACCCTGATTCGGCTGATTCTGGACGCGGCCTTTTACATAGTGATCCAAAGGATCGGGCCTTTGGATCCGCAAGCGTGAATCCATTACCTTATAAGAGTGAGTTTAGTAATTGCTTGATATGAAGGACCGATTAATTTTGCGAAGTACACGCCGGAAGGGCAGGGCAAGCCGAAAGAATTTTTCCCATCCCAGACCATGCGATGTTGACCAATGCTCAGGTTGAACATTCGCACTTCCTGACCGCTTAAGTTGTATAGCTGAATTTTGTTATCCTTCAGGCTCGGGGCGATTATTTCAAGCAATACTTGACTGTTGAAAGGATTAGGGAAAGCTCTCAGCAGAGCGGTAGTCTGTGGTAAAGGTGGTTCGGGGAAAGAAATCACTCCGACCGATTGATGAAGAGAATCATTGCCCAGAATCAGATGTAAACGGCCATCACCATAGGCTTCCATGATGGCCATGTCTTCGATGCTATCTCCGTTGAAATCTCCAACGTTGCAGCCAGAGTGCCCCAATGAGCCGTCAAAATTTCCCTGGTAATAGGTGGCATCGTAGAGGGTGTCCTGGCCAGTCCCATTCAGGAATACATAAACGATTCCGGCTAAAGCATAACCCGGAGCGCCGCTAATCAGGTCTTGGTTGCCATCACCATTTAAATCTACGTGGAACAGGAATTGCCCGACGCCAGGATAACCGGGAATGCCCAGGAACGCATGATCTGGCTGTCCGGTCATAGTTGAGGAGACTTTGAACTCCCACACCGCCGAAGGGTAATTGGGCGGATAGGTTATCCCTCCCAAAGCGAAGATGTCTTTCTGTCCATCTCCATCCCAATCAAAAGTGGTCAATCCAAATCCCAGACTTGCCTCTGGAAACGATCCATAGATGATAGTATGGGGTATCGTATCGGGGGGATTTCCACCATAATAGATAGCCACCGCCCCGGCATCTGATTCTCCATTCGCGCCTTGGCATTCCGGGTGGCTCATGACCCAATCGGAATAGCCGTCGCCATTGACATCCCCCAACGGTGCGATATGGGAGCCAATACGGTTTAGGATACTATCGGCATAAATAACAACATCGGCGATAGAGTCCGGTGGATTGCCGCCAAAGTAAATATATATGGCTCCTCGAATGAAAGGACTATAGCTTACAACATACCCTGCATCAAGAATGGCAAAATCATTGAAACCATCCCCATTAATTTCTCCAAGCCCAGCCCCTCGCATGGCAAAGGTTGTCAAATTGCTTGAATTACCTGCAAACTTTAAATCGGGAATAGTGTCGTAGGTTGCACCGCCGAGATATAAATAGGCATATCGCTGGAGGCTATTCTCGGTCATCATTCCGCCGGCAATGAAATCAGAATACCCCTCTCCGTTGACATCACCCACATTGAACAAACCATACCCAAACCATCCGAAGGTGCTGTCTGGAGAGTGGAACGTAATGTCTGGAATAGTATCCGGCTCTGTATTA
>JAGVQJ010000040.1 GCA_020051775.1 Calditrichota bacterium
ATCCCAGCACTCTTACGGGAAGGATATCCGCCGCCGCCAGGATCTCTTCGGGCACGTATGAGCAGAAGCAACCCATGACCTTGCCGCCGGTGCGCGCCTTCCAGTCTTTGGCGTATTCGTGTCGTTTTTCGTACCAGGATTGGAATTGTGAGAACATGATTTATCCTTATATTTTCTTTGCGTCTTTTTAGCCTTTGCGTGAACTATTATTTTTTCTCTGTGTTCTCTGCATCTCTGCGGTGAATTATTTGTTTTCCCAAGTCGGTTTCCGTTTCTCCAGAAACGCTGCTAACCCCTCGTTTGCATCGCCAGTGACCATCAATTCTTTAAGATATATATGGTCGGCGGTGCCCAGCGCCTCGGCCAAAGGCAGCCCCATTGTCTTATCCACCGCCTTCTTCGTTAGTGCGATTGATGAGGCGCTTAATGCCGTAAGAGAACCGACGAATTCATCCACCTTAGAACCGAATTCCTCCGCAGCATAAACATGGTTGATCAAGCCGATTCGTTCCGCCTCAACCGAGGAAATAACCCTGCCGGTCGTCAGCAGTTCCAGAGCTCGTGCGCGGCCAATCAACCTGGAAAATACCACGACCGCCACCGGCGGCAGCACGCCCAACTGGATTTCCGGCTGGCCGAATTTGGCGCGGTCAGAGGCCAATACCAAGTCGCAAAAAGTCGCCAGCTCGCAGCCGCCGCCCAACGCCGACCCATCTACTGCGGCTATGGTGACCGCCGGAACTTTCATCAGACTGCGGAACATGCCTCCGAACGCCGCGATCATGCCTTCGACCTTGTCAGCGGTGTGCTCACCCACATCGGCGCCAACGGAAAAGTGCTTGCCCTCCGCGCGGATCACGAGGCATTTCAAGTTGAGATCTTTTGCTGCCTCTTCCAGAGCCGCGCTAATTTCCTGCATCATGGCGATGTTCAAAATGTTCAGCGGAGGGCTGTTCAGGACGATGTCCAGTCGGCCCGGGGAGGGGACAACTTTGATCAGTTTGTAGTCGGGCATATTCATTATTCGCTGATTTGTCGGGGTCGGGGACGACCCCGACTACGGTTTATTTCATCCCCCCCGCACTTCGTGCGCCCCCCCTTGTCAAGGGGGGGTTTGGGGGGGATCATTTTTTGGTGTTCAGTTCTCGGTGCTCGGTGCTCGGTTTACGATTCGCGGCGAATCACCATCGCCATCGTCACTCCTCCCCCGCCGCAGATGGCCGCCACACCCAGCTCCTTGCTGTGGTTTTTCAGAGCATAGTACAGGGTGGTCACGATGCGCGCACCGGAAATGCCGGTGGGGTGTCCCAACGCGATGGCTCCCCCGTTGACGTTGACCTTCTCGGGATTCCAATTCAGCATACGTTGGTTGGCGATCACCTGCGCGGCGAAGGCTTCGTTGACTTCGATCAGGTCCATGTCGGAAAGCGTCATTCCAGCATTCTGCAACGCAGCCGGGATGGAGACGCCGGGCCCTTCACCCATGGTTTCATTATCCACTGACACCTGGCTGTATGACACCAACGAGAAGAGCGGCTTGACACCCAGGGTTGCCGCTTTGGTTCGGGAGGTGAAGATCAAAGCACAGGCTCCATCCGACATCCCGCAGGAATTACCGGCTGTGACGCAGCCATCCTTCTTGAAGGCGGCCGGCAGCTTCCCCATCTTGTCCACATCAATGGGCCAGCGGATCGTCTCGTCTTTTGTGAAAGAGATTGGTTCGCCTTTGCCTTCCGGTGGAACCATGACCGGCACGACTTCATCGTTGAACAACCCCTTTTCCCAGGCATTGTGCGCTTTGATATGGGAATTGGCGGCGAATTCATCCAGTTCGCGGCGGGTGAGCTTGTATTTTTCCACCAAATTCTCAGCCGTCTGCCCCATCCCCTGACCAATGACCCGATCCACGGAATCCGACCAGCCGTCTTCCAACTTGCGGTCGCCCATTTTAAAACCCGCCCAACGCGCGCCCTTCAACAGAAAGGGAATGGTGGACATGGAATCGAATCCGCCCGCCAGCACGACCTCATGGTCGCCGAGACGAATCTGCTGCGAAGCCATGGCAATAGCCCGCATCCCCGAAGGGCAGGCCATGTTCAAAGTGATGGCCGGGACGCTTTTGGGGATGCCTCCCAACACCGACGCCGTCCTTGCCGGATTGACGCCGTTGCCCGCCTGGCGGCAGGACCCTAAGATGACGTCCTGCACGTCCGACGGTTTGATCCCGGCGCGCTCGACGGCAGCCTTGATGGCGACTGCGCCGAGGTCGTAAGAATTCATATTTTTCAGCGTCCCGCCGAAATTCCCCATCGGTGTGCGGCACGCGGCTATAGCGACGATGTCTTTGAGTTCCATTATGACCTCCATAAAGAATGGATTTAGGGGTTAGGGATTAGGGGTTAGTTAATTTCAATGTGAGAGAGCGAATTTGTCGCGCTTCATCATCGAGTTGGCCGAGGAACGTTTTTAGCTCGGTCTCCGAAATATATTTCAATTCTTTGGCGATGATCGCCTGAGTCTCCAGTTCGGCACAAGAACCCAAAGCGATTCTTAAGAATTGCAGGAATTCTTTTGTATGAGCTCGGATGTGTCCTTCGGCGATATTGGAGGGGATCGAGACTGCTGCTCGTTGCATTTGGCTGCAGAGCCCGAATAATTCCTTTCTGGGAAATTGAGCCGTTAAGCTATAGGTTTCCTGAACCAGCTCAATTCCGTGAGACCAGATCCGCAGATCGCGAAAACTACGAATATCTCCACTCACTGCCACCCCTTTTACTAATCCCTAACCCCTAATCCCTAAATCCTAAATGTACTGTCCTCCATCCACTTTGATGACTTCCCCGGTGATATGTTTGGCCAAGTCCGAACAGAGGAAGGTGACCAGATACGCCACATCTTCCGGTGTGCCGATCCGCTTGACGACGGTCTCCTCCTTGGCCGTCTCGATGACTTCGGCGGGGAGATTCTTCATCATGTCGGTCAGGATCATCCCCGGAGCCACGGCGTTGACCGTCACCTGAGCTTTGCCCAATTCCTTGGCCAGCGCCTTGGTGAAACCGATGATACCGGCCTTGGCCGCCGAGTAGTTGCTCTGCCCGAACTTGCCCCGCAGCCCATTGATGGAGGTGACGTTGATGATGCGCCCCCAGCCGGCCTCGCGCATCAGTGGCGTGATCGCGCGGGCATAGTTGAAATAACCTTTAAGGTTAATATCCAACACGGTATCCCACTGCTCTTCGGTCATTTTCCAGATGACGCCGTCCCAGTTGACGCCGGCGTTATTGACGAGGATGTCAACCTTGCCGAACTGCGCCTTGACCGCGTCGGTCATCTTCTGCGCGTCGGCGAAATTGGAGACGTCGGCCTGCACGGCCATCGCCTGCACGCCGAATTCCTTCATCTGCGCGACTAAGCCTTCCGCCTCGTCCTTGTGCTTGCGGTAGTTTATAGCGACATTGGCCCCGTTCTTCGCCAGGTCCAACGCGCACGCGGACCCGATACCTAAGCTTGCGCCGGTGACTATGGCACTCTTACCTTCGAGTAGTTTCATGTAACTCGCTCCCGGTTCCCCAGGAATGAATTCCTGGGTTATTTTCCTTCAATGCACTAAAGTGGATGTTAAACATGTGGCAGGTGGGTAATTCATTTCCCCGGGGGTTTAAAACCCCCGGCTATTCACGTTCGATCCCTTCGGGATCGCAGTTTACACCCTTTTGGACTGAACCCTGGATTTAATCCAGGACCGGAAATTCATTTCCGGGGATGAAGGAACATGCTTCGCCGCTGGACAACGCGCCAGAAGCATGCCACCCAACCGTCCCCATGTCGGGATTGGTGACGACTCCGATTACCTTTTTATGGAGGTCAGACATTCTTGTCTGACCTAATAATGTCACTGTGTATGGACAGACCGGAATGTCTGTCCTCCCTTAAATTCCGGCAGCAAGCTGCCGCTCTACCAACCCCCAATCCCTAACCCCCAGCCAAAGGCCGCCCCAACACCGCTTCATACAGCTCCTCATCCATCGGATGCCCTTCGGCTAGGAGCTGGCGGTATTTGATGAAATCAATCGTGTCTTTGCCGGTGATCTTCTTGGTGTTGAAGGCGTGGAAACCGAGCAATGCTTCACCCTGCATATTGGCGGCCAGCCAGTGGCGGTTGGCTAATTTTGTCTGATCCCAGAAGAATTTCTTCTTCATGCGGATGCCGTCCACGGATTTGGTCAGACACCCCGGGAACAGGTTGGTGAAAGTCCACAGAATCTTGCCGACTTCCTTATCCAGCAAGGCGAAATCCACAGGCGCGGTTTTCAGGAATTCGCGCGCCTTTTTCGCCTCTTCTCCGCCTTTGAATTCGCCGTACACGATCTCGCCGTCGTCCACCCACCGGTCGGTGACGATCATAGGATTGGGGATGAATCGGTCTCCTTCTTTCAGGACTCGCACCGTTTTGCTGATCAATCCCAATCTCTTCATCTTGTAAGCCGACCACATCTCGCAGGAGACGCAATTCCACATCGCGTCTTCGATGGTCAGGAACCAGGGGAGGAAATCGGTCGAACCGCCGTCCGGTGCACTTCCGTGCCGCGGGCCCGCCTGTCCGAAGATGGCCGTGTCCGCCGAGACAGCCAGGTCGCAGGCCATCCCGATCTCTTGGCCGCCCGCCACGCGCATGCCATTGACCCGGCAGATGGTGGGCTTTTTGCAATTCAGTATGGCGTCCACCATGCCGTTGAACAGGTCCATGTACATACCGTATTCGCTGTTGCGGCTGCTGTAGTATTCGGCGTATTCCTTGGTGTTGCCGCCGGTGCAGAAAGCCTTATCCCCCACCGCCGTGAACACCACCGCCACTACCCGGCGATCCATCGAGGCGCGGTTCATTCCGGCGATCACGCCTTTGACCATATCGGTCGTGTAGGAATTGAACTGCGCCGGATTATTCAGGATGATCCAGGCGGAATATAGGCCTTCAACCTTGACTCCTTTGGGGTCTCCCAAGGGCCGCAGTTCATAAATAATCGAAGGCGCCTCGGTTCCAAACCATTCGTCCCCCCACAGGTCGTGGTTTTTCAATCCCCCTTCGCGGGGCAGCCAATTTAAAGACATATCTGACTCCATGAAATCATTAATGTTTGTTAGCAAGTCAAGGTATCAGGATTCAGGATTCAGGATTCGGGATTCTGGATTCGGATAAACGCTTTTTCAAAGCGTTAATTTGCCTGGTTTCAGCCTTAATGGTCTCTGATAAGCGATCGAAATCCTCAGTCTTCAACCAGCCAAGTTCTTTTGCGATGATTAATTGTGTCTCTAATTCTGCACAGGATCCTAAGGAAATGTTTAGATACCTGCAAAATTCTTTCGTCATGTTTCGTACATGACCTTCAGCGATGTTAGAGGGAATGGAGACACTGGCGCGTCTCATTTGATTAGTAAGGCCGAATTGCTCGGATTTAGGGAATCCCCCTGTAATCCTGTAGATGTCTTTCACCAGTGTAATTCCCACTTCCCAAACTCTCAAGTCTTTAAAATCCTTGATTTCACCCATTGACTTGCCTCCACCTTTTCTTCTGAATCCTGAATCCCGAATCCTTATTTGTTATTCAGCTTCGGCTTAAACACCCCCTCTTTCATCATTCTTCCCAGGGTGGAAGCCAATTCCACCAGACGCAGTTCCGAAATGCCCAAACGGTCGTACTCGCGATAATAGGCTTCGGTGACATTGGTGAAACTGTCGGTCATGGTGCGCTTCTGGCGGGCGTCTTTGACGAACAGGGTGACGGCTTCGATCAGTTCCGGGGTTAGCTCCACACCGTCGCGTTCCAAGCCTTGGCGATAAGTTGGTTTTTCCAGAACGGCTTTGACGGCTCCAGCTCCGCTGTGCTTGCCGAATACGTACTTGATTTCCGCGCCCACCAGTTCGGGGTCAATCACCTGGTAGATGGACTTGTCAATCAGCAACCCGGCGGTGTGAATGCCCGACTCGTGCAGGAAGACGCCTTCGCCGATGATGGGCGCATGAGCCGAAACGGGGATGCCGGAAAATTCCTCGACCATTTTGCGCAGAGGCCGCAGCAGGTTGTACTTGAAATGCGGCATCTTGATATCATATAGCGAATGCAAACCTACGACAACCTCATGCAATGGCGCATTGCCGGCGCGTTCGCCCATGCCGTTGACGGTGCAGGTGGGGCAATTGATGCCGTGACTCATGGCGCGAATGGTGTTGATGCCCGCCAATCCGAAATCGTTGTGGAAATGCACGACCAGATCGCGACCGGGGAATTCCTTGACAATGCGGGGAATGTAATAATCCACGCCTTCCGGAGTGAAGCAGCCCACGGTGTCGGGGAAGCTATAGCGCGTGCCGCCCGCGGCATACCCGGCCTTAGCCAACTCGATAGTATACTCCAGATCGGCACGAGATCCGTCCTCGCCACCGAATTCGATGGAAGTCACTCCCTTGTCTCGAGCGTAGCGGATGGCGTCGCACATAAGCTTAAGATTCGCTTCGCGGTAAAACTCCACCGGAAGATCCAGCCATTCCGAATCCTTGCGACCCATGTACTTGATCAGCGTCTTACCGATCTTATACTTCAGGTGCAGATCAGATCCGGAGGTGAAGATGAAAAACGTGATGTCGTTGACGTCAACGTTGATCTCTTCCAAAGCCTGGATGGTTACGTCAATGTCCGCCGGGTTGGAGCGGCACATCACCAACAACTCGAGATCGGGCCGAATAGCGCCGTTGTGCTTGCCCTGCACTATGAGTTGCATGGCGCGGCGGTCGGACAGCGCCGCCATGGGGAAGCCCAGATCAATGATGTCCACACCGATGTCGGATAGGGCTACTGCCAGCTCATATTTCTGCCCCGGCGAGAAAGCCACCCCCGGCATCTGTTCGCCATCGCGCAGGGTGGAATCGTAGATACGGATGCGTTCGGGCGCGGGGAAGTTCAGACTCTGCGTGAAGGTCTTGGGAAAGTTAATCAACTGGTCCAACGGCTCGCGGAATTCCATGATTGACCTCTTTGTAATGGCGGTCATTGCGAGCGAAACGAAGCAATCTTATTTTATAATGAGATTGCTTCGGCAGCAAAAAATCGCTGCCTCGCAATGACTTGATACTTGGGATCTGAACTTACTTTTCTTCCAGCAGCTTTTTCAGCGCGGCATCATTGGGGATGGGTTCGCCCTTGCTGTAGTCGTAGAAACCCACTTTGGATTTTTTCCCATACATACCTTTTTCCACCATCTTCTGCAACAACCAGGGGGAATGATACTGCGGCAACCCAAATTCTTTGGTCATGATGCCGCCGATGTAGTGAGTGGTTTCCAGACCCACGAAATCCAGCAGCGTTAAGGGGCCCATGGGGTAGCCGCAACCTATCATCATGGCGTTGTCAATGTCCTGCACCGTGGCGATCCCGGCTTCATACGCGCGAATGGCGTCCAGCAGATACGGAACCAACAGGCGATTGACCACAAAACCGGTGGTGTCAATGCAGGCTACACCCACCTTGTCAATCTTCTTGACGAAGGCCATGGCGGCGGCGAAAGCCTCGTCCGAAGTCTCCTTTGTGCGTACGACTTCGACCAGTTTCATAACCGGGACGGGATTGAAGAAATGCATCCCGATGAACTTGTCCTTGCGGGCGGTGGCGCGCGCCATATCCACCACCTTCAGCGAGGAGGTGTTCGAGGCGAAGATAGTGTCCTTACCCACGATCTTGTCCAAAGCCGCGAAGGTCTCGTTCTTCAGCTCCAAGTTCTCCGGGATGGCCTCGATGATGAGGTCGCACCCGGCTAAATCCTCGAATTTGGTCGTGCCCGTCAAGTAGTTCTTCACCTGGCGGCGCTCGAACACGGTGCCCTTTTTGCGCTGGATGGACTTGTCAATGAAATCAAAAACGCCTTTAAGACCCTTGTCCAAAAGCTCTTGATTGACTTCTCTTACGACGGTGGGGAACCCATTGCGGGCCGCTGTGTGCGCGATCCCCGATCCCATCAGACCACAGCCCAGTACGCCGACTTTCTTTATCTCCATTTGATCCTCCTGAATTTCTTTTTGTCATTCCCGCAAGGGTTTTAACCTGAGTCGGGAATCTTATCCGGGCAAGCCGGAATGACGCCTTTTATATCGCTTCCACCAACAGCGCGATCCCCTGTCCGCCGCCGATGCACATGGTGCTGATGCCGTATTTGGCCTTGCGGCGGTGCAGTTCGTGGATCAGCTTGATTGTCAGTATGCAGCCGGTGGCGCCCAACGGATGCCCCCAGGCGATAGCGCCGCCGTTGACATTGTACTTCTCGCGATCCAATCCCAGAGCACGTTCGCAGGCCACTGTCTGTGGAGCGAAAGCTTCGTTGATCTCGATCAGGTCAATGTCTTTGAGCTTCAAGCCGGTTTTGGCCAAGAGCTGCTGTACGGCAGGCACAGGGCCCAGAGCCATGACGGTCGGATCCAGACCGGCGATACCCCAATCCACTAGCCGAGCAACCGGTTTCAGACCTTCGGCCTTGGCTCGCTTCCCGGAGGTCACGACCACCGCCGCCGCGCCATCCACGATGCCGGAAGCGTTACCCGCGGTCACCAGGCCGTCGCGCCCAAAGGCGGGCTTCAGTTTCATCAGGTCTTCTAAGGTGGTGTCCGGTTTGGCGTGGTCGTCTTCCAGGACAAAAGTGGGTTTGCCTTTCTTATCCAGGATTTCCACCGCTACCTTTTCGTCTTTGAACAGGTCTTTGGCAGCGGCTTCCTTGGCGCGCATCTGGCAGAGGTAGGCGTATTCGTCACAATCCTTGCGGGTGACGCCGTACTGTCGGGCGGCTTTCTCCGCCGTCTGCGCCATGAACATGCCGATCAGGGGGTGGTTCAGCGATTGGAAAAGAGCGTCTTCGAGCATGATGCCCGGCCCGAACTTGACGGGCGTGCCGCGCAAGCCCCGCACCACATAAGGCGTCTGGCTCATGCTCTCCATGCCGCCCGCCAATACCGCTTCGGCTTCGCCCAGCATAACCAACTGCGCCGCGCTGACTATGGCCTGCGCGCCTGATCCGCAGATGCGATTCAGGGTCAACGCCGGCGTTTCCATCTTGATACTCTCGATTCGCAGAGCTACATCGCGAGCGCCGTAGAGTCCGTCGTATCCGGACTGGTTGGCATTACCCATGACCACATGACCGATCAGTTTCGGATCAATCTTCGAGCGCTTCAAGGCTTCCCGCCCGGCAATAGCGCCCAGCTCGCAGGCGCTGACGTCCTTCAGTTTGCCATACCCCGGCGTCCCGGAATACTCCGCCATAGGGGTGCGCGCTCCAGCCAGAATGACGATGTCTTTGTCCACTATGCCTCCTTAGTCTCAAGTCTCAAGTTACAAGTCTCAAGATTCGAGTTGTGAGAATTTATTTTCAAAAGTCTTCGGGATTTGGTCATTTGTCATTTGTCATTTGTCATTAATCTATGCTTAACGTACTCTTCCAACCCGCCGATTTCCATGATGCGGCGAATGCTTTCGGGGAAAGGAACAGCAGTATACTGCCCGCCGCGAGTCAGATTGCGAATGACGCCTTTCTCCAGGTCAATCGCCAGCCGGTCGCCGTTTTGAGCCGCCTGAGCGGCTTCGGGGCATTCCAGAATGGGCAACCCCACGTTGATGGAGTTGCGGTAAAAGATGCGAGCGAAAGATTCGGCCACTACTGCGCCCACGCCGGCCCCCAAAATGGCCAGTGGAGCGTTTTCCCGCGACGAGCCGCAACCGAAGTTGCGTCCCGCTACGATAATGTCACTCGGCTGCACCCGTTTGGCGAACGTGGCATCCAGGTCTTCCAGACAGTGCGGCGCCAGCTCCTCTTTATGGAAGGAGGTGCAATACCGCGCCGGGATGATGACGTCGGTGTCTACGTTAGCGCCATATTTGAAGACATTGCCTTCCATATCAGTCTCCATTTCCATTCATGTTGCCGCCGATTAAAGCCAACATCTCCAGCAGCTTTTTCTTCTCGGTGACCGTTAACCCCTTGGATGCCTTATGATTGACCGCCTGACCGATAAAATTCCACTCCTTGCAGGCGGTGCGGCCTTTGGGAGTCAGGCTGACAATCTGGGCGCGGCGGTCGCCTTGATCCTGCACCCGGATGATCAGTTCCCGTTCCTGTAATTTGTCAAGGCTGCGAGTGATGGTAGCGTTGTCCTGGTTGACCATCTTGCCCAGCTCGGTCTGCCCCTGGCCGTCTTTTTCGTGCAAGGCCATCAGCAGCATCCATTGCGAGGGCGAAATGCCCAGATGGGACAGCTCCTTTTCCAACGCCACGCGCAGCGAGCGGGCGATGATGTTGAGCTGTGTCCCCAGGCTATCGTTGAATTTTTCCATGTGTTAGTTCCGAGTTGCGAGGTTGTCTGTCATTGCGAACGAAGTGAAGCAATCTCCTGAATGCGAGGAGATTGCTTCAGCCACTGAACTGCGTGGCTTCGCAATGACCTCCATTCGTTGTGGATTACTATGGAGAGGAGATTTCCCCCGCCACTGCCGTGGCTCCCGCCACTGCCGGGCCGGCCAGATACACTTGACTGGAAGGGTGCCCGTTGCGCCCCACGAAATTGCGATTGGTGGTGTACAGACCCACCTCGTTCTGCGCCAGAATCCCCATGTGGCCACCGATGCAGGGCCCGCAGGTGGGCGGCCCGATCACCGCTCCCGCCTCGGTAAAAGTGCGCGCCAAACCGCTGTCCAGGAGTTCCAGCATGACCTTGTGCGAGGAGGGAATCACCACCAGCCGGGTATGCGGGTGGACTTTACGACCCCGCATGGCCTCGGCGGCCAGTTGAAAGTCGCTCAAGTGGCCATTGGTGCACGATCCGAGGACTACCTGATCCACCTTCACACCCTTTAAATCCCCCACCGGCACGGCATTGGACGGCAGATAAGGCTTGGCTACTTGGGGTTGCAGATCGGAAACGTCGAAAGTGTATTCTTCGCTATAAGCTGCTTCGGGATCGGAGAAGACCGGGTCCCACTTCAATTGCGGGAATTGCGCCATAAAAGCGGCGGTCTTATCGTCGGAGGCCACCAGACCGGTCTTAGCGCCGGCTTCGATGGCCAGATTGCAAAGCGTGAAACGCCCGTCCATCGGCAAGTTGCGAATCGTGTCGCCGGTGAACTCCAGAGCCTTATAGAGCGCGCCTTCCACGCCCAGCTTGCCGATGACGTAAAGCGCTATATCTTTACCGCCGACCCACTTGGGCAGCTTGCCGGTGACTTCCACTTTAATGGTGGAGGGCACGCGGAACCAGAGTTCCCCCAGCGCCCAGGCGCAGGCCATGTCGGTCGAACCGATTCCCGTGGAAAAAGCTCCCAATGCGCCATAAGTGCAAGTGTGGCTGTCAGCGCCAACAACCAGGTCGCCCGGCTTGACTAAACCCTCATCGGGAAGCAAGACGTGGCAAATGCCCGATCGCCCCACTTCAAAGAAATGCGGCGCGTCCATCTCTTGCGCGAATTGGCGCATGATCTGAGACAGTTGCGCGGCCTTCAGATCCTTGGCGGGGATGAAGTGGTCGTTCACCAGAGCGATCTTGGCCGGATCGAAAACCTTCTTCGCTCCCATGCGTCGGAAGACTTCGACCGAAAGCGGCACGGTTACGTCGGTGCCCAGCACCATATCCACCTTGGCGAAAATCAGTTCGCCATTCTGAACGGATTCTTTCCCCGCGTGCCTGCTGAGGATTTTTTGGGCGATGGTTTGAGGCATGATAGTCTCAAGTCTCAAGTCGTTGGTTTCAAGTCGCGAGTTCTGAGTTTCGAGTCGCGAGTTCTGAGTTTCGGGTTGCGGGTAGTGATAAGTTCATAGTCGGCGTCGTCCCTGACGCCGACAATGGCAAGCTATAGTCGGGGTCGCCCCCGACCCCGACATTATTACCCCATTAGCTTTGCTACAATATAATCCCCCATCGCCTTCGTGCCCAGACTGCCGCCCAGGTCTTTGGGGACTTTACCCGCCTTGATGGCCGCGACCACGGCATTCTCGATGCGCTTATTCCACTCCGGCCAGCCCAGGGTTTCCAGCATGATGCCGACCGTCAGAATCGCCGCCAGGGGGTTGGCGACGTCTTTGCCGTGATATTTTGGAGCGCTGCCGTGGACTGGCTCAAACAGGGACGTGTGGCCGGGATTCAGGTTGCCCGAAGCCGCCAGCCCCAGACCGCCGGCCAACTGCCCGCCCAAATCCGTGGCGATATCGCCGAACATGTTGCAGGTGACGATCACGTCGAACTGCTCGGGGCGCTTCACCATCTGCATGAGCAGTGCGTCAATGTACCAATGGCATTTTTCAATGTCCGGGTATTCCTCCCCCACCTGCTTGAATACTCGCTGCCACAGATCGCCTTCAAAGCGCATGGCGTTGGACTTGTCCGACATGGTGACGCTTTTGCGGCCAGTCTTGCGTGCATATTCGAACGCATAGCGAATGATGCGTTCAACTCCCTTGCGCGTGTTGGTGGAAACCTGAATGGCCACCTCGTCGGGGGTGTTGGCCTTCAGATGCCCGCCGATACCCGCATAGAGGCCTTCGGTATTCTCGCGGAACACAACGAAATCCACGTCCTCGCACCTCTTCCCCTTCAGCGGGCAGAGCGATTCGTCGTAAAGCTTCACTGGGCGGTAGTTGACATACAGATCCATCTTGAAGCGCATCCCCAGCAGGATATCCTTGGCATGGCGCATATCGGGCACGCGCGGATCGCCCACGGCCCCCACATAGACGGCGTCGTAGTTCTTTCGGAAATTCTCTATCTCTTCATCCGGCAGGGTGATGCCGGTGGCCAGATACTTTTCGGCGCCGTAATCGAAGCTGGTCCAGGAAATATCCAGGCCGGTCTGTTTCGCCGCTTCCAGCACCTTGACCGCTTCGGCGGTGACGTCAATGCCGATCCCGTCGCCGGGGATGACCGCGATTTTCTTCATGGGGGATTGCTTTATTTCATTCGAAATGATTGTGTCCCGTCATTGCGAGGCCACGCAGTTCAGTGGCCGAAGCAATCTCTTCGGGATTTTGGGGGATTGCTTCACCCGGCTGAAGCCGGGATTCGCAATGACTGCCATCTTCGTATTCGGGGCAGTTGCGTCCGTCCTCTGACGGATCGCCCCCGACCCCGATATTCAGTCTTGGTAGTCGGGGTCGCCCCAGACCCCGACACAATAGATCACAATATAACACAAAAAAATATGTTTGTCAAGTAAATAATTTCAAATGAAATTATTGAATGTGAAACTATAAAAAGACTTGACTTTGTAAATATTTATGTTTATATTATATGCATTATTATAACTCTTGCCTATTATACCTACTCTTTGTCAATGGGAGGTTCTCATGCCCAGATTCCTCGTTCTCGCACTAGCCGCCGCAGCCTTGGCGACCTCAATCTCATCCGCTGAAACCATCATCCCCGGCGGCAACGTCTCCGGCCTATGGAACGTTGCTGGATCACCCTACCTGATTCAGGGGAATATCATCATTCCTGCCAACGAAACCCTCCTCATTGACCCCGGTGTCTCGGTCATCTTCCAGGGGGTTTACGCCTGGACGGTAGAAGGTTGGCTGGAAGCCATCGGCACGGTGACGGATTCCATCTTGATCACTTGCCAGGACACAACCGCGCGTTGGTACGGCATCTACCTCGACCACGCACCGGACAGTAGCCGCTTTGAGTACTGCGTCATAGAATATGCCAAAGCTTGGCCTCTTCCGTCAGAAGGCTCCAGCGGTATATACGCCTATCATTCCCATCCCGTTATAAGTCACTGCACGCTCCGCTACAATCAGGGGAAATACGGCGGCGCCATTCGTCTGGTATATTCTCATGCTAGAATTACCAATAATGAAATTTTCCGGAATGGCCGGGAGGATGTGACCGCGGCCGGAGGCGGCATTATGGTCCAATATATGAGTTTCCCCTCGATTGCCTTCAATACCCTGCAAGAGAATCTGAGTGAGTATGGCGGCGGCGGTATAGAAGTGGACAAAAATTCCATCGCCCATATCTACAGCAATTTCTTTATAGGCAATTGGGTGATCACGGATAGCTGGGGCGGCGGACTGGAGATAACTGGAGGTGCACAACCGCAAGGATGTGTATTTGTTGATAATTCTTGCGGGGGGCGGGGTGGTGGCGTGGGCGGCGAGAACATTCAGTTTCATAAAAACGTTGCTTACCATAATTCGGCCAACGATGTGGGAGGTGGATTTTATGATGGATATCAATGTACTATTGATAATTCCATCCTCTGGAGTAATAGTCCTGACCAAATCAGCGTTCTTACCCCGACCTCCTTTTCCAACATCCAGAACGGTTGGCCGGGGATTGGTAACATAGATAGCGACCCACTGTTTGTCGCTCCCGAATACTACGATTTCCGCTTGCAATGGGGCAGCCCTTGCATAGATGCCGGCGATCCCGACCAACAAAATAACGATCCCGACGGCACACGCGGCGACATCGGCCCTTTCTACTACGACCAGAGCGTACCGGTGCGCATCTTGCTGACCCCGCACGAACGTAATATTGTTATCCCAGCCTCGGGCGGTAGCTTTGCCTACACCCTCTGGTTAACCAACATTGATCCCGCCAATCCCACCTTCACTGTCTGGACGGATGTCACCCGCCCGGACGGATCTGTCTTCGGGCCAGTGGTCGGTCCGATTATGACGCAATTGGATTCCGGCCAGACCCTCAGCCGAGTCAGATCGCAATCCGTGCCCATCGGCGCTCCCCGAGGTCTTTATTCCTACAACGCGTATGCGGTAATTGGAACCGATACTTCGCGGGACAGCTTCAATTTCTTCAATATAGGGGCTGGCAACTGGTCACTGGTGGCTGATGGCTGGTCCAACACAGGTGAAGAGTTCGGTGAAGCCCAAAAGCTACTCATAACTCATAATTCATCACTCATAACTTCTTTAAGCCCCAACCCCTTCAACCCCACCACAGCTATCAGCTTCGAACTTCGAGCTGCGAGCTTCGCGAGCCTGAAAGTTTTCAATACTTCAGGACAGCGCGTGGCGACGTTGGTGGACGGCTGGCGCGAGGCGGGAGTGCACGAGGTGACGTTCGATGGGTCGAAGTTAGCGTCGGGGATTTATCTGGCGAGGTTTGAGGCAGGTGAATTTGCAGCTGTACAGAAGTTGGTGCTGATGAAGTAATTGAAAGTAATAATTTACAGCTCATAAACTTCCCCCATTTTCACTTCCAAGGAGACTGATATGCAAACTAAGATCATGATTCTTCTTCTCCTCTGCACCCTGCTGACTCTTTCCGTCGGGGCGCAGCCTATCTTGCAACCTCAATGGGTTGCGATCCAGCCCCTCAATGGCTTCATGGACGTCGGCCCGCTGGCGGCGGCCTTGGATTCCACCGGCAATGTGTACACCGGCGGACAAGTCTGCGGCGCCGATAACTACGACTTTGCAGTAATAAAGTGCAGCGCCGAAGGTGATATCCTGTGGACGGCCCGGTACGACCGCTGGGATCATGATTATGCGGACGGTTTCGCCGTGGACGCTGCCGGAAATTCTGTCATCACCGGAAGCAGCTATAATGAAGGTGGGCTTGGATCGTGCTATCTCACCGTGAAATATGACCCCCAAGGCCAGGAACTCTGGGCGGCCAGTTATCACGGCCCTTCGAACATCAATCATGCCACCGAAGCAGCTCTGGATGTCAACGGCAACAGCTATGTGACCGGGTATTCCAAGATCCCGGACAGTTATTACTATAACTATGAAATTGCAACCATCAAATACGATCCTCAAGGTCAGGAGCTCTGGACGGCGCATTACAACGGTTCACCCTATGAAGATTATCCCTCCTACATGGTAACCGATGCCCCGGGCAATGTCTACATTACCGGTATGAGTGGCGGAATCATGATCACCCTGAAGTACAATTCGCAAGGGGCGTTGCAGTGGGGGAGCACATATAGTTATGCTGATAGCACTGCCGAGATGGGTTGCTATATCAAATTGGATGGCCAGGGCAACGTGTATGTCGCCGGAAGTACCTTTGTGGATCCGGATTACGGGCCGGGATCGGCGATTACCGTCAAGTATGATGATCAGGGACTGCTGCAGTGGGCTCAAGTTTACGAAAGCCCCTTCCCTCAGGCCATTGAAACGCCTGTCGGGTTGGCCCTGGACAGCGCCAGCAACATCTTTGTTGGCGGATGGAATGGGTACAATCAAGACGGCTTCTGGGTGATTAAATACAACCCTGCGGGCGAACTGCAATGGACCCGGGAAGGTCTCAATCCCGCCGCGATTTACGACTTGGTGGCGGACGCTGCCGGAAATGTGTATTTGACAGGGTGGGCGCGCACGCCTCATCCGGGATACCAGGATTGTTTCACCTGCAAATATGGGTCGCAAGGTGATCTCCTCTGGACTGCCCGTTCCGGCAGTCCCGGTATGAGCGAAGAAGGTCATCACCTCGCTTTGGACCGGCAGAACAATGTGCTTGTGGTTGGCAAATCATATTATCAAAGAATCTTTTTTCTGAAGTATGGCCAAACGCCGGCCATTTCTCATGAAGGCTCGCCCGCGGTCAGCATGTTCTGTTCACCCAATCCCTTCAACCCCGCCACCGCCATCAGCTACGAGCTGCGAGCTGCGAGTTTCGCGAGCCTGAAAGTTTACACTACTTCCGGACAGCGCGTGGCG
>JAGVQJ010000170.1 GCA_020051775.1 Calditrichota bacterium
ACTTTCCGAATGCGCATAGATGCGGATCTCGCGCTAAGGTGAAAGCGCGATTCTCTACGACTGAACTGATCAATTCGTTCAGCCAGTTGACGTGATCCTGTTCCCGCTGTTTCAACAGGTCAATCACACCGCTGGTCTCTTCTAAAAAACTCTGCATGGCGAGCTTCTTGCGAAGATCCATGACGGGAAGGATACGTCCTCGTAAATTGATGATGCCACGCATAAAATCCGGGAAGCCCGGAATCTGTATGGCCTCATTGAATTGCACCAATTCACGAATGCATTCCGTTGGTATGCCATACTGCTGTTTAAGTAGCTGGAGAATGACCCAGCTATTCTGAGGTTCTGACATGATATCCCGTCTTAGTTATCATGATCCCAGGCGAATTCCAGACAGATTTGTTTGAGTTCGCACTATCAATCAGGCTTCACCTCGTGCCGTCTCTAATTCCTGGTCAAGTTCACTATCATCCAACAGATCGCTGATGCTGAGCAGAATCTTTACTGATTCATCCACATGCCCCAGACCGGAGACAAAGCGGCTACTTTGGCCCCCGCGTACGAGTGGTGGCGGTTCTATCTGACCTGCGGCAATATCCACAACTTCAGAAACAGAATCTACGATCAGTCCCACTGCTGAATTGCGGATGGTTACCACGATGATACAGGTACGTTCGTCATAGGCGCGCTCTCCTAATCCGAAACGCAATCGCACATCCATTACCGGTATAACCTTACCGCGCAAATTGATTACCCCTTTGACGTAATTAGGCATATCCGGCAGATCGGTGATATTTTGAATTCCTATAATCTCTGTTACGTTCTTGATTTCAATGCCATATTCTTCTTTGCCCAGGGCAAAGGTTAAATGCTTCCCTTCCTGGGTATCCTCTTGCATTTCCAGCAGATCTTCGTTAAGTTTATCGGTTGTCGTCATGTTAAGCCCTTTCTTCAAAATGAGGATATTTTACATCGTCGCCGGTTGAAGCCTTCCCCCCTGCTTCAGTAAATCTCTCCCTGGTGTTGAAACTTTATTCTGGCCGGATAGATTGAAGATTCCCGCGATGTCCATGATCAGACTTACGTCGCCATCACCCAGGATAGTACAGCCGGAAATTCCCTGCAAGTCGCCTATGTAACGGGATAACCCTTTGATCACAATCTGTTGCTGACCGATCAACTCATCCACCAGGAGGCACAGGCTGCGCCCCTCATTTTCCACCATCAGAATTAATCCTTCGCTCAGATCTTTTGCTTCAGATTGCACTTTGAATATTTCGTGCAAGCTCATGATGGGGATCAAATTACCCCGAATATTTATAATTTGCTGGCCGTCCATCAATTGCGTGACGTCTTTGTAGTTCGGTCTCAAAGTTTCCTTGATAGAAACGATGGGGACGATGTATCTCTCTTGTCCGACTCGTACTACCATTCCATCAATAATCGCCAGGGTCAGCGGCAAGCGCAGAGTAAAAACACAACCCTGCTCAGGCTCACAGCGTACGTCAACTTTACCGCGTAAGTTTTCGATATTTCGCTTGACAACATCCATCCCCACACCGCGCCCCGATACATCGGTTACCTTTTCTGCGGTGGAAAATCCCGGCAAGAAAATGAGCTGCCAGACTTCCGCATCGCTGAGTTCGTTGCCCTCTCCACTCAACAGGCCCCGCTCGATGGCTTTTGCCAGGATTTTTTCCCGATTCAAACCCTTGCCGTCATCTTTTACCAGGATCCAAACCTCGCTGCCCATATATTTTGCTTCCAGGGTGATAGTGCCAATTTCGTTTTTCCCGGCGGCAAGGCGTTTATCAGGGGTTTCGATGCCGTGGTCAATAGAATTGCGGATTAAATGAACCAAGGGATCATTTATCTGTTCTATAACGGTTTTGTCAACTTCGGTCTCTTCGCCGATAATTTCAAGTTCGATTTTCTTTTCCGCTTTTGTCGATAAGTCGCGCACCAGTCGAATCATCTTGCGGAATGTGCCGGAAAGCGGGATCATACGAATCGAAGTGATGGTATCCTGCAGATCGCGGCTAATCTTTTCAAGATGCAGAACGGATTTTTCAAACCGATCCAAGGATATGCGCGCTCCCCTGATGTCTGGGTTCTGCGCCACCATGGCTTCTGCGATGACCAGCTCGCCCACCAGATCCAAAAGCGCATCCAGCTTTTCGACATCCACTCTCACCGACTGACGCTGAGCGACCCCGGTGTCAAGTTGCCTGCGTCCCGCGCCTGAGCGCCGGTCGTCGCCCTGGCGTCGTTCCAGTATTTGTGGCGGAGTAGACGCTCCCGGCGCTGTTTCACATACCTCAGCCAATAGTCGTTCCAGCTCGGCCTCTTCAGTTGCTGAAGCTTGCCCTCCAGATGAATCAGCCATGTTTGATTCGGCATTGGCAATTGGCGCCGTGGCATGGACTCCAATTTCCCCGATGTAGTCCTGTAACAGACTCATCCAACCTAACAACCCTTGAATTTTTGCGGCTTGACCTTCGGTAATCATGCGCAAACCGCCTTTTAATTCGTCTAAAATCTCTAATAGCAACGAAATCAGATCGTTTGTTATTGATCGGGCGTTATCTTTGATTTCAGCTAAAACCGTTTCGGATTGATGGCTTAGTTTTTCCAGGTCACGGTGACCAAACATCCCGCAATTACCCTTGAAACTGTGCATCGCCCGAAATGCTTGTGAAAGGTGCTCAAGATTGTTTGGCTCTTTCTCCAGTGCCAGCAGAGCTTGTTCAGCCTGATCAATCAGTTCCTGACTTTCAACCGAAAATTGTATTGCCATCTCAGGCGTAATGGTAAAATGGAGAGTTGATGATTGTGCCTCTTCACCTTCAGGAGGAGGTTCCGATGGGGCTTTCGATGCGGGGACGATTTTGGGCTTCAAAGTTTTGCTATTTTTCTCCTGTTCCGCAGAACTGGGAGTACCGGATTGTTGAATCGCGGTAACGGCCTGGCCCAACTGGCCGATCAATTTCTTAGCTTCATCCTCATTCCCCTTATCCGTCTGCTTCCCGTTTACGTCGCCGAGTAATTGTCTCATAAAGTCACAAGTGCGGATCAATAAATCAATGTGTTCGCTGGATAAAACAGCGGATCCTTTGCGGAACAGATCCAGTAAAGTTTCCGCCGTGTGCGTGACTCGGTTGATCGTTTCCAATCCCAAATATCCGGCGCTCCCTTTAAGCGAATGAAACAGCCGGAAGATGCCGTTTAAAACCTCTGGGTCCACGCCTTCGATCTGGAATGAACCTCTTTCCAGTTCGATCAGTTGGGGCTCGACTTCATCCAACATCTCTAAGCCCTCTTCCACAAAGCTGTGCAAAAGCTCCAATTGTTCATTATCCAGTTTGGAAGCAGCCATTCTACTTATCTCCAGATCTGCTGAAGCCCGAAAAGTCAGATTGCGGGCCGCTTTTAAATAAATCGGAGGGAAATTCTATAGCTCGATTAATACACTATGATTTGATTGTAGGACCACCTTTTCAAGTGCTATATAATAACATTTGTTGCTGATTAAACAACTTAAAAAGGTTATATTTTAGCCCTATTAATGTGCCCTAAAAATTAGTGGATATTTTTATCCACCCTTATAAATATATGGCAAAATTTAGAGAAATTATTGAACTTGTGGCACTTGGATATGTACAAAAGAGGCTTGATATTTCCAGCGCTTGATTGTATATTGTAAGAGTTTGATTAAATAAACCTATGCACCATACCGTTATCGGCACAGCCGGGCACGTGGATCACGGCAAGTCTTCGCTGGTCAAAGCGTTGACGGGCACCGATCCCGATCGTTTGCAGGAGGAGAAGGATCGTCAGATGACCATTGATCTGGGATTCGCCTTTCTGGGACAGAACCTCACTTTTATTGACGTGCCCGGGCATGAGAAATTCGTAAAAAACATGCTCTCCGGCGTAGCCACAGTTGACGCCATTATCTTCGTAATCGCCGCGGATGACGGTTTCATGCCGCAAACCGAAGAGCATTTCGAAATTCTGAAACTGCTGGAAGTTCAGCATGGCCTGGTGGCCTTGACCAAGATTGATATGGTCGAGGCGGACTGGTTGGATCTGCTGGAAGAGGATATTCGCGAACGGTTGCGAGGCTCATTTCTGGAAAACGCCCCTATCCTGCGGGTGGATTCACTATCCGGGAAGGGGATTGAAGAACTGAAAACCAGCTTGCTGGCGTTGGCGGAATCATTGCCCGCGCGCCCGGAACGAGGCGTTTTCCGCATGTATGTGGATCGCGTCTTCAGCATCAAAGGCGCCGGTACGGTTGTGGCGGGCACGGTACTGGGTGGTTCCTTGAAGAGCGGGGAACGGGCTGAAATCCAACCTCGGGGCCTGGACGTGAGAGTGAAACGCATTCAGGTGCACAACCAGGAAGTGCCGGAAGCGCATACCGGCGAACGCGCCGCCATCAATTTGCAAGGAGTGGAGACTTCCCAGATTGAACGCGGCGATCTGCTGGCTCAAGCCGGCTATTTCCGCTCTACCTATATGCTGAACGTCTCTTACCAGCACTTAAGTTCAGCCGGTCGCGCGCTCGAAAACCGAGCCCGAGTGCGTTTGCACCTGGGCACGGCGGAATACCTGGCTCGTGCGGTTACTTTGGAGAAGAAACCTTTACATCCGGGGCAATCTGGTTTCGTACAACTGAGACTGGAATCGCCCACGGTTTGCGAAATCGGCGACCGGTTCGTAATCCGCGATTATTCTCCGGGCCGTACGATCGGCGGAGGCCGCATTCTGGAGGTCCACCCCAAGAAACTCAAGTACCTGCCGGATGAGGAAATTGACATCCTGGAGACCCTGGAGATCGGCGGCTCGAAGGAATTGGTGGAAACTCATCTACGGCGCGGAGGATTCCAACCCTTCACACCTGAATTGGTCGCCCGTGATCTGTCTCGCCCTGCGACGGAAATCTCCGTGTTAATTGAAGAGTTGCTGGCGGATGGATTATTGGTGCGATTATCCGGCCCCACCGCTTCCTGGGTGGTTCATCACCAGCCGTTGGAAAAGGCACAGGAAAAACTACTGTCCATTTTGGACGATTTCCATAAAAACAATCCCTGGCGTTTGGGTTTAAAACGTTCCACCCTGGCCAGTCAGATTTTCGGCACTGTAGATAAGGCTCTGTATGACGCTTTTCTGGAATACCAGGTGGCCGACGACCAGATTGAATTAAACGGAGAAATTGCGCTGCGGAAAGGGCATCAGGTCCGTTTTAATCCTCAGCAGGAAGCTCTGGCGCAAAAAGTCTTGCAAATTTATTGGGAAGCGGCCTTTGTAACCCCGGATTTCGATGAACTTATGGAACAATTGGAAATCCCTACGGATAAGCTTAGACCGGTGATCACAGGGTTGGCGGATAAGGGTGAGTTAAAGGAGATCAGCATTGGGGTCGGTAAGGCCTTGATCTTTCACGCCAAGCGCATGGAAGAGGCACGTCTGGCGGTGCTGAAGCTTTTCGAGACGAAGAATGAAGTGGCCTTTTTCGAAATCCGCGAAGCGCTCAATTCCACTCGCAAATTCACTACACCGATCCTGAATTATTTCGACCAGATCGGTCTGACCGTGCGTGTGGGTGACATCCGGATGCTGAAATCGAAAGCGTAGTCATAATTCAAGATAGATGAAACCGCACTATCGTGCTCATCAACGAGTAAAAAGATAGCAGGGGATAAAACCATGAAAGCCATCCAGAAAACCAGCGCACAGCCGGGCTTGACCTTTACCACTAACGCTCTCATGCCAAAAATCAACTCTCCGACTGAGGTGTTAATCAAGGTGCGGGCAACCGCCATCTGCGGCACCGACGTGGATATTTACAAATCAGACGAAGACCTGGCGCGACGTATGGCCAAAGCACTGCCGGTTATCATCGGCCATGAGTTTTGCGGCGAGATTGCCGAAGTCGGCAAGGCCGTCAAACGCGCAAAAGTGGGTGATTACGTGTCCGCGGAGATGCATATCGTCTGCGGTGAATGCTACAACTGTCGCACCGGCAATGGACATTGGTGCATCAACACCAGTGTGAAGGGTATTGACGACGATGGCTGCTTCGCCGAATATGTCGTCGTGCCGGAATACAATATAATCAAGCTGCCCGAAGATCTTCCCGAAGACGTGGCCGCCTATCTGGATGCCATTGGCAATGCCATGCACACTATGTCCACGATCCAGATCGCTTCGCGGCGCATCGCTATCCTGGGTGCGGGCCCGATGGGCATCATGGCTGCTAAAATCGCCAAATTGTGCGGCGCCATCGAGGTGTTGATCACTGATGTCAATCCCATGCTTTTAAAGGTGGCCGCTCAGAACGGCGCCGACCACGTTTTCAATGTCTCTAATCCTGATGAGCGCAAGGCGTTTATCGAAATATGCCGGAAGGATCCCACCCGCCGGGGTGTGGATGCCGTGGTCGAGATGTCCGGCCACCCCACCGCCTACGAAGATCTGTTCGAGTGTGTGCGCATGGGCGGCGAAGTGGCTCTCCTGGGACTTCCACGCCATCCCCTCTCCGTTAATTTCACCCGTCATGTCGTCTTCAAAGGATTGACCATCCGCGGTATCACCGGACGGCGCATGTTTGACACCTGGTTCCGCATGTTGGGCTTGATGCAGGCGGGATTATTACCTACTTTAAAGGAAATCGTCACCCACCACCTGCCCTTGGAAGACTTCCAAAAGGGGTTCGACATCAAGCTAAAAGGCGATGGACTTAAAGTCGTGTTCAAACCATAACGGAGCAGGCATGAAGATTACAGCTTCCTTCATCGCGGTTGTCGGTGGATTGATGCTGACAAATTTGGCCAATGCACAGCCGGCCGATCCCGTCTCGCAGGCGACCGGCCTGTTTGACAGCAGCCGGTACGATGAATCCAAAGAATTGCTTGATGCTTACCTGCGCGACCATCCCCAGGACGCTCGCGCTCTTTCCTACCGAGGTCGCATCGCCCTGGTGCAGAATGATTTCGACCGGAGTATAGACTGGTGTGAAAAGGCCGTAAAGCTTGAAGACGGTAATGCCGAATATCATCTATGGTTAGCCCGAGCTTATGGGTTGAAAACCCAGAATTCCGGGAAATTGAAGCAGGCTTTTCTTGCGCCCAAGGTAAAACGCGAATTCGAGCGCGCTGTCGAATTGGACTCTAAACTCATTCCGGCGCGTATGGGCTTGATGCAGTATTATATGTCAGCGCCTGGGGTCATGGGCGGCAGCAAAGATAAAGCAAAGTTAGAGGCTGGGCAGATCAAAATACAGGACCCTTATATGGGGTATCTGGCTTATGCCATGTTATATGAAACCAACGATGAAAAAGATAAAGCTCGTCAGGAATATCTGGCTGCCATACAAGCGTATCCTGACAGTCTTTTAATTCAATATCAGCTTGGGTATTTTTACCAGAACAACCAGGAATATGAGGCTGCGTTCTCGCTCCTCGAAGCAATGCTCAAGTTACATCCCGAAGAGTTGAACGCTCTTTATCAGATCGGGAGAACCGGCGCGTTTTCCGGTCAAAAACTGGAACGCGCCGAGGAGTGCCTGAAGCAATATCTGACTTCCACTCCGGGACGCAACGATCCGCCTTTGGAAGCGGCTCACTTCCGCCTGGGACAGGTGTACGAAAAATGGAATAAGAAGGAATTAGCCGTTCAGGAATACCAGACCACGTTGAAGTTGAATCCCAAGCATGATAAAGCAAAAGAAGCATTGAAAAAATTGAATTAGAACGACACAGAATCTTGCTCTTATATTTGATTTTCCCCATGTTATAGTAGGACCAATTATGGAAATTACACCTCGACAAAACAGCCAGAATGTGCTCTACTTCTCCAAGTATCACGGCGCCGGCAATGATTTCATTCTTGTGGATGGCATCCGTTACCCCGACACTCCCTCTTGGTGGCACCGCGAAACCATCGAAAAGCTCTGCCACCGCCACTATGGCATCGGAGCTGATGGATTGATCGTGCTGATGGAATCGGATTCCTGCGATTATCGTATGAAATACTTCAATTCCGATGGCCAGGAAGCGCAAATGTGCGGTAACGGTCTGCGCTGTCTAACGCTCTTTCTTCGCGACCAGGGCTATTCAGTTCCCCCGCTGATGAGTATCCAAACGCTGGCCGGCGACGTGTCGGTTGAATTGATGGCCGATGACCGCGTGCGAGTAATCATGCCGGCGGTGAATTTTAGCCGCAAGGTCATTCCCATGCGCGGGGACGGCGAGGCCATTAATGAAGAGCTCAAGATTGACAACTTGACCTTGCGTTTTACCGCCTTATCAGTAGGTAATCCTCATGTGGTCATTTTTGGCGATTATACAGATGAACAAGTGAAAGAGTTAGGGCTTAAAATCGAGAACCACGATCTATTTCCCCAGCGCACCAATGTGCACTTTGTGAAGGTCGAATCACACGATAAAATCGTACAGAAGATCTGGGAGCGCGGGAGTGGAGCCACCCTGGCTTGCGGATCAGGTGCGGTCGCCGCAGTAGCCGCTGGTATCGCAATGGGATTGTTGCCGCATGGAGCCGCTATTAGAGTGCACCAACCCGGCGGCGAACTGAGGGTGGCTGTAGCCGAAGAGTTTCGTGAAACCCTCCTGGAAGGCGAAGCCGTCTACGTGTACCACGGCGTCGTGGAGTTTTAACCTCCATCACCAGGAACGCACTCATGAGTGAAGTTAAACGAAACGAGAAACGCGAGACGAGACACTGGACTATCTGCGCCCTGGGAGCTTTTCTACTTTTCGGGGCGATGTTTTTCAGCTTGCACGAATGCGAGGAACTTCTAACAGCTCGAACTCAACGAGCAGCCGTTTCAACAACCTCACGCCAAGCCGCCCGGATGTTACGCTGGCACAACGAACTGACGGCGGCCATGGTTATTCTCGCTGAACAGAAGGGTATGCGCGATGGCGTCATGCGAATGGCAACCGGAAACGCTACCCGCGATTTGCAGGAAGGCTTTTTGATGGGTGTCGAAGCCGCCTGCCGTTTATTCCCGGCCACTCACTCCGGCGTCGAAGGATTGACGCTACGAGGCTTGGATGGCAATAAATGGGTGGGTATGGGCATGCAAATGGACAGCATAGTGGTCAAATATCCTGACTATCGGGAAAGATGCCGCAGAGTACCCGCAGAACCGCAGCCCGGTAAGGTACTGGAACGTTGGGTGGTTCCCGTGCGTGATGTCAATGCCCAGCCGCTGGCCTTCCTGGTTGCTGATGTAAATGCCTCCACCGCAGAGATGGCATTCATGGAGGCGGACACGCTTTTCACTGAACGCGCTGACGAATCAGATTTTGCGCGTTGGCGTCGCAACAGTGTTCTGGGAGGAGTTGCCGGTGTGATTCTGCTGGGGCTTCTGGGATTGGCGATGTCTAAACGCCGGGGTTAATTCCGTGCCGTCTCAAAATTACAATACCGGGGAACGAAGCCGTCTGCAGATCGTTTTAGATCGTGAAACGCGTCGTCGTCGCTGGTTTTATCGCTGGTTCCCCGGATATCGGTACAGCAACCAGATATATGAAAATTTAATACAGCAGTATCTCCCTCAAACCACTCTCTGGATGGATCTGGGCTGCGGGGACAACACCACGATTCATGAATTCGGCGCCGGAGCAACCATCTCTTTTGGGTTCGACCGATCTATACACTCACGCTTGAGCTATGACGCTTCCCATCCCTTCATTCTGGGAGAAGCAGCCGGCTTGCCCCTCAGGGCCGGTTCTCTGGATTTGATCACGGGAAACACCGTAATGGAACACCTTGAAGATCCTGCCGGCGTTTTCCAGGAAGTTTTTTTAATCCTGAAGGCGGGCGGGCATGCGGTCTTTCGCACTCCCAACAGTATCCATCCTTTAACCCTATTGGCCCGTCTAATTCCAGAGGCCTTCAAAAGACGGCTCTTGGTAAGGCTGTTTGGCATTCAGATCGAAGACGTCTTCACGACACGGTACCGCGCCAATAAAATATCCACATTGAAGCGCCTTTTTAAGGAAGCCGGTTTCACTCGGTACCGAATCATAGCCATCGAGGACTTGCACGCCGCGTTTTTTATTCCTACGTTGTTGTCGGTAGGGTATTACCTGCTGGTACGCGCCGGTTTCATGCGTTCCCTGCGATCCAATTTCATTATCATCGCTCAAAAATAACTTTGAAACTTCACCATGAATTCATCTGAGGAACGATATAAATATTGCCCCGTCTGTGCCGGTACGCTGAAGCGTGAACCGATCGAGGGCTACAAACGACTGCAATGCCTCGCTTGCGGCGAGATCGTCTATGAGAATCCCAAATCCTCGGTGGCGATTCTGTGCCGCAACGACCAAAATGAAATCCTACTGGTGCTGCGCCGCGTGGATCCGGGCGCAGGCCTGTGGTGCCTGCCAGGCGGTTTCATCGAAATGGGGGAGACCGTGCAACAGGCGGCTCTGCGCGAATTGAAGGAGGAAACCGGCTTAATCGCCGAAATCGTCCGGGTGGTGGATGCCGCCTCCAAATTGAATGGATATTATGGCGATGTGGTGGTCGTCGCCTTCGAGGCGAAGATTACCGGAGGCGTTCTTTGTGCCGGAGATGATGCTTCCGATGCGCGTTTCTTCCCCCTGAACACACTCCCGACAATAGCGTTTGGCTCGCATGAGCGATTCATCCGATCACTTGATTCCTGAAATATTCAAGAGAAAAGTATGAAAAACCAACTGCTGCTTGGAATCGTGCTGCTTTCTGCGATCGGTTACTGTCTTATCCTGCTGTTTCATATTCCTCTATTCCAAAATCTGTCGGATTGGTTCTGGCGCTTTACGGATACTCCGCAAGCATCGCTGTGGCTGGTTTTTCCCCTTCTCGTCATTTCCGCGATTGTTATTGCCGTGATATTGCAGAGACCTGAGCGTCATAAATTAAACTTGTCTTTGCTGATTATATTGGGTTACTGCCTGCAGATGGGCTTTGGCTTTTCTGAAGGTCGAGGCCTCGACGGCCTTAGAGATCACATGGTAAATCGCGGCCATAGTGATTTCATCAGCGTAGCCCTTGCCCATCCCGAGCCGCTGAAAGTGGCCAGGAATTATGAGGATTTAGCCTCGCAGGATGAATTAGGCCAATACCCCCAGGCCAAACCTCCGGGCGCGCTTCTGGTTTATATCATTACACAAAAAGTGTCCGCTCTGTTTTTCGCGGCTAATTCCGATCAAGAGAAAATCCAGACGGTGGCCACATTTGCTGCTTTCGTCTATCCCTTATTGACTTATCTTGTCATCATCCCGCTGTTCTTTTTCTGCCGTCTTTTTCTCCCTGTGAAAGTGGTGTTGATGGCCTGTGCGCTATTCATATTTACGCCGAATGTAACTCTAATCACCATGCATTTGGATCAAGCGCTCTACCCGTTGTTGTTTATGACCACCTTATATTTATGGTCTCAAGCCTTCCTCGCCTGCAATTATCCGATGGCGGTTCTTGCCGGTATGGTCGCCTATATCTCCCTCTTCGTCACATTTTCGCTCCTACCGGTAATGCCTCTGGGAATATTAGTACTGTTGGCCTTTTTTGGGGAGAATAAAAACGCGCCGCGAAAACTTTTCTCTCTTATAAAGATAATCGGCCTGTTTGCAATCGGATATCTAATTTGCGATGTCCTGGCGCGCCTGCTTTTTAATTATGATATAATGCTTCGTTATGAAAATGCCATGACCTTCCACCGAGCTTGGAAAACTTGGATCCCCGGCACAAGATTCACTCTTTATTTCGCTTTTTTAAACTACCTTGAGTTCGCCTGCTGGACCGGTTTCCCCCTCGCGATTCTTTTTCTGGCAAATTCATCACGGGCAGTCTTGGGCATTGCTCGGAAAAATTTGAACACTGAAAACATTTTTTCAATCAGCTTGATAGTAATTTTATTCATGCTGGGATTCTTCGGCAAGACTAAGAACGAGACGGGCCGCCTGTGGATTTTCCTGATCCCTTTTGCCTGCGCTCTCATTGCGTATGAAATCCAATCCCGATACGACACGAAATCCAACCTGGTGTTCAAACTAATCCTGGTTTCGCAATTCGCGATTATCGCGTGTTCGAAATTCAATCAGGATTCCTGACCCGGCAGATAGCTTGTGCTGTTGTTAATTTGACTGGCTCCTTAAGTCGCAATTTCTTTTTTCGCGTATTACTTGGAAAGCGCGAATTGGAATACCTTCGTTTTGTGAAGGCTGGATATTTTTCTTAGGCAATCGGGAGAGAATGGCATGATCGCCTGGGCGTTGGCTTTAGCGCTGGGATTAGTATTGTTGATCACCGGTACGCTGCCGCTGGGTCGTTTCCCCAGTTTCACCAGTGGTGCAGCCTTTCTGCGATCACCTTATGGACGGATTCTCGGCGCTGCCATTATCTTGTATCTTTTCTGGATTCGTCTCTGGGGCCCATCGGCCAAACCCACACTGACCATTGTCTTAAGTATTGGATTGCTGCTGGTAGCGATCATCTGCATAATTCTGTCCATGAGTGAAAAAGTACGATAAGGTGAATCCTTTTATCCGCGCTTGCATCTAACTGAAGTGAGCGGAATAATCTGTACATCCAAGACACTCGATAATTCCCCAGTTAGCGTGGTGATTTAAGCGGAATCATCGGGCCACAATCAGGAGTTATAGGTTTAAAATGCAGCATAGGAGAATTGTGGACACCTTTCTGATCATTATCATATTTGTGGGTTGGTTCGTCCTGCAGCGTTGGTTGCTCCCCCGCATGGGAGTGCAAACGTGAATGTCGGGATCTTGCGGGCCCGTGGATCGAGCCGGTCAGCACAAAACTGACACAGTTAAAACGATGGATATACCTCCTTCAATTGATCAAAAGAATACTCATCATAACCAATAGGGGAATAATATGGAATATGAAATCACGCTGACTGACGGCACCTTTGAGGAAACAGTCAAGAACAGTCCATTGCCAGTCCTGGTAGATTTCTGGGCGCCCTGGTGCGCGCCCTGCCGCCTGGTCGCCCCCATAGTATCGGCGCTGGCCAAAGATTATGACGGCAAACTCAAAGTTGGCAAGGTCAACGTGGATGAAAATCCCGTAATTGCTTCGCGCTTCGGCATCACCGGTATCCCTACACTGCTGCTCTTCAAGGGGGGCAAGCCCGTAGGTCAATGGATTGGGGCGCTGCCTCGACCGATGCTCGAACAGGCCCTTAAGCCGCATCTAGTCATTGAAGCAAAAGTGTGAAGGGATTACTCTGGAGCCAATGGAGGAAAAAGAGCTGGTGCGGCGGGCCTTGGAAGGCCGTGTTGAAGCTAAGACTGAGATAGTCCGCCGCAACCAGGACCTGGTTTACAATCTGGCCTTGAAACTGGTCAGCAAGCCGGACGATGCGGAAACGGTTCTGCAAGAGACTTTCCTGCGAGTTTTCGAGAAATTGGAAAGCTTCCGGCAAGAATCAACACTTCGCACGTGGATCTACCGCATCGCAGCTAATTCCGCGCTGATGCTGTTGCGTCAGCGTAGAAGTGATCCGGTGACCATTGAAACCAGCGACGACGATGAGACCCTTTCCCGTAACAGTCGCATGCTGGCCTCGCTGGATCGCAATCCATTGGAACTGCTGCTGGACAATGAATTCCGTCGAGCTCTGGAAGCCGCTATGAAAGAACTCCCCGATTCCTGGCGAGTGCCGTTCGTACTGAAGGATATCGAGGGGTTGTCTTTACAGGAGGTGGCGGACGATTTGAACACCACCGTCCCCGCCGTTAAAGCGGCATTGCACCGCGCCAGGGTTGCCCTAAGGAATCGTCTGGCCGAGTTTATCGTGCAGCACGAGACGGGGAAGAGTAAAACTGTATCGCGTGGGGAGAAAGGATAGGTGTATGAAGGACAATTGTAAGCCCATGGTGGAACGATTGTGCGACGCTCTGGGTGAAGACTTGAGTTCGCCGTTGTGTCAAGAATTACAGGATCATCTGGCGAAATGCCCGGACTGCGCCTTACAAGTGGATACCGTCCGACGCACCGTGCAGATTTATCAGACGTTTCCCTGCGAGCGAGTACCCGGCGATGTACAGAAGCGTTTGCTGGCGATTTTGCAACTTCCTCTGCAAGGTATTTCCTATAAAGATGAGTTATGACCGAACAAAACGCCATCACTCAAAAGACCTTGATTGAAGATCTGGTCCAAGACTTTCCTGAAGTTATTCCGACCCTGGTGCGCCATGGCGTCATCTGCATCGAATGCGGTGAACCGATTTGGGGAACGCTGGGTGAAGCGATGGAGCGAGCGGGGATCAAGAATCGTGACGATCGTCAGACTCTGCTGGCCGAACTTCAGGATATGACGCGTTTTTAAAAAGATAGGGCGCACCACGGTGCGCCCTTGGTGTAGGTTTACGAAAATTCCTACTGTATCCTATATCCGATTCCGAACATCGGTTCGACCCAGATCATCGTATGGTCGCCGTCGTACATCCCATTGAAGCGGATGGCGATATCCACCGGAATTTTAGGATAAAGTAGGAAAAACAATCCCGGCGTAACATGCGCGCCTACCGCGGAGGAGGGGTCGCGGTTGGTGGTGAAACTCTCGTAAAAGGGAGTAGGGTTACCTACATCCGTCCGTTGATAACTCCCTTTAATCTCGCCAAAGCTGAAGTAATCAAATCCCAGGCCAAGATACAGGAAATTCTGCCGATCCGAGGGGAAGAGCTTTCGTGCCTCCACCGATAAAACCCGCAAACTTCCCTTGACATTGACGTCGTTTAACGTGATGCTGGTATCCGCCGCGTCGAACGGTAGCCAGTTATAAGCGTCGGTTTTCAATGAGGCTAAGGCTCCTGACACCAGTAGCTGAGTATCCCAATTGATCCAGTAAATCAATGATAGACTGCCACCCAGACTGGTGGTGAATTGGTTCTTATCCACTCCACCAGGCGACCAGACATTCCCGGCGACTTCCACCAACCAGCGCGGTTGCCAGCTTGGTTTGGATCGGGTTGTGATCTGGGCGTTAGCGCATGACAACAAGACCAAAGCCAATACTACTGCCATTTTCAAACTTCTCACTTGTCCTCCATTAAAATCCAGACGGAGTATCAACGCCTGGGATCTTCATGCGATCCGCGTTTGCTCTGCGGCCCGGTTTCTCCACCCACCGCTAAAACGATGCTTTCCAAATCCTGTGCTTGGGTGATTATGCCGGCGCCTTCGCGTCTCAGCATTTCATTGCCCATATTCTTTTGATTGATGGTGGAAACATTTTGGCAGAAAATGGGATGATGATAAGTGCGTGCTTTCTCCACAGTATCCATCGTGCTGGAGTGCAATTTCGCTTCCATCACCAAGACAACTCGCGCCTGGGCTGCGACCAGCCGGTTGCGAGCCAAAGAAGCGCGTGTGGACCAATCCATTTCCGGTGGCTGTTCGGATATCCAGAGGGCTTGTTTCGCCAGATCTTCGAAGGAAGCGATCCCCACGGCTTGTAGCGGCGAGAAATCGAACTGATTGGCGCCACACCCGGGGATGATGATCGTGCGGCCTCCGGCGTCCAAAGCGCCCAAATGCGCAGCTTGATCCACGCCCTCAGCGTAACCCGAAACTACTGTCAGGCCACGGCGAACCAGCCAGGAGGCATATTCGCCGGCGCGGCGGGCGGCTACGGCGCTGCAATCTCGGCTGCCGATGATGGCGACTGCCTTTTCATCGTCTGCTTGCCAATCTCCCGCTTGGTAAATTACAGGGGGTGGATTCTGTGCCTGGCGGAAGGCTTGCGGGTAGTCGTTACTCAACCGGGTTAGGGTTTTAATACCTAACCGATCCATTTCCGCCAATTTCGTTTTGGTAGTCTCCAGAGTTTGACCAGCGCGGCGAATAGCCTCCAACGTAGCGCCATCCATGAGCGGAATATCTCGCAGCTCGTGCAGTGGGGCTTCCATGGCGCGCTTCAAGCTGCCGAAGCGTTTCACCAATTCCTCCAGCAGCGCTCCGCCGACGCCTTCCACAGAAGCCAGGTGAGCCCAGTATAGAGTTTCATCCATATTGCATCATCATAATCAGGCATGAATATCTTGGCTCCTCGAAGCGAAGAGGAGTTTGGACAGTCCTGTCTGTTAGTATTTACTCTTTCGGTTCGACACCCCAGTAGAGGCTGGGAAGCAATTTCCAGCTTTCCAGCGTTTGCAATCCCGAAACGTGATATTTGAAGTACTGCAAGAAAAGGACCTCAATGCGTCTGCCGGTCGAGGGATTTACGCTAATTCTGGGGGAGATCTCCACCGGGCATGTGTCGAGGAAACGAAGCACGCCCCAGAACTCTCCGCCCAGGTGCAGCATGGTCGGCTTATCTACATGGCAATGACTACAAACAAAGCTGCCTAATTCCAGATCGAATCCGCGCATAGGGCCTTTCGATCCACAGGAGCGGCAATTCTGCAGGTTCATGCCGAAACCCAATAGACGGCAGAGTTGCAGTAGGCAGTGCCAGCGGATGGTCCAGGGGGCGGTTTCAACTTGATCCAACGCCCCCAAAGCGCTGGTTAAAACCTGGAAAAGCTCAGCGTGGACGTCTTCCGGTAGTGTGCAACGCAATGTGGTTTCTGCCAACGAAAGCCCCGTATACGTCCGCTTCAAGTCATTACGAAGCCCCAGGTATGAAGCGACCAAATCAGCCGACTTGAAATTTTGTAGATCCCGGCCCGGCTTGTAATAATACTGCAACTCAACGCGATTCAGAGTTTCCACGCCGCCAGGGAATTTTTTCGTCCCTTTACGTCCGCCTTTGATCATCACCGAAATTCGACCTCGATCTCGAGTGAAAGCGGAAATGATCTTGGAAGTTTCGCTGAACTTGCGCGTCTGTAAGATGATTGCTTCTGATTGGACAAGCGGCATGAACAGAAAGTTTAATATGGGGTTGATCCAATTTCGCTTGCCCCTTTGGGGTTCGGAATCGGTTTGATTTTATCGAATAAATCAATGAATTCCTGAGTTGAAAGCTCTTCCGGACGCCGGGTTAGATCAAAATCCACTCGCGTCCAATCCGGATTGATCCAATGCCATGACCCCAGAGTGTTCTTCAGCATCTTGCGACGCTGAGTAAAAACGTGGTGCACCAGGTCGCTGAAGAGCTGGGGGTTCGTGATACTGTAGAGCGGCTTTGAGTGAAAATTCAAACGCGCGACAGCTGAATAAACCTTGGGGGGTGGGATGAAGGCCGTCGGTGGTACCGTGAAAAGGAGTTCAGCCTCAGCCACAAGTGCGCGCAGGACGGTGATGATTCCGTAATTTTTGTTACGCGGCGCCGAGCATAAACGTTGCGCTACTTCGCGCTGCAACATCAGCGTCGCGGATTTCATGCGCGGCGCTCCTTGATCCATCAGCTTTTGAGCGGTTTCAAAGAGACGGAAAAGAATCGAACTGGACAATGAATAGGGGACATTCCCCACAACTTTGACCGGCGTAGACACTTGATGAATGTAATCAACCAGATCAAAGCGCATGAAATCGTCGAAAACCAGGTCCAGTCCGGGATGTCCGCCAAAATTTTTCTCCAGAGAAGGGCGCAACCGCAAATCCAGCTCAACGGCAGTAACCCGATGGCTGGCCTTCAGTAAAAAGCGCAGTAGCACCCCGCGCCCAGGGCCGATTTCTAGCGCTCGATCCTCCCAGCGAAGATCCATTGCCTTTACAATCCGGTCGGCAATCTCCTCGTCTTGAAGAAAATGCTGGCCCAGCTCCTTTTTGGGAGGCGGGCCTTTAAGACGCGGGTGGGAGTTTATCTTCAGGTTTTGATCCTGACTTATGACGTTTAATGAAATGGATTATAGTGTCCCCGAATTTACGCTGATCTATCAAGTCCAGTGCGGCGGGGATAACCAGGGAATGGTAGCGGTCGGATTCCAAGATCAACAAAGCTTCCGGTCCCAGCGCGATAGATTCGACCAGAGCCTCCAATAATCTTGCATAATCCACCCGATCGTAGGGTGGATCGCAGAAGATCCAACCGAAGGATTCGTTGGTTTTTCGCAGGAAATCGAAGGCATCCTGCTTTATCATTCGAACCGTGTTAGTTTCCAGGTTGCGCAAATTGTCGTGAATGGCTCCTTGAGAATGCCTCGACAAATCCACGAAACAAACACTGCGTGCGCCACGCGACAGCGCTTCCAATCCCAGAGCCCCTGAACCGGCGTACAAGTCGAGCACGTCCTTTCCTTCAGGCTCTTCCAGAATGGAAAAGATGGCCTCGCGTACGCGGTCGGTTGTGGCTCGGGCGCCGACTGGGACTTTCAAATTGCGCCCTCGCCAGGTTCCTGAAATGATTCTCACAAAGGTCGGCAGGTAAAAAATGTGAGGCTAAATATTCAGCGCTAAACGGGACTCCTGGTCGTCCCAAGGGATGTAGATAACGCGGTAGAATGCGTAATTGCTGCTTGAAATTTCGTCCAAGAAAGCCATGATATTTGCTTTAGATCCCGTAAACGCCAATGCCTCGCTGGTTAACCCGTGTTTCTTAGCCAGGGCGGTAATAATATCATCATTCGGTTGAATGGAAGCGGTAGCCTCTGATTTTAATTTGAAATGCCCACAGATGAGAAAGATGGATTCCTGTGACGCAGTGCCATCACTTATCAGTTTGAGCGTAGAGATATCCGGCCAGGCTTGCAGGCGGGCAAGGACGGTTTGGGCTTCACTGGAATCCGGCGCCGAGAAGCGGAATATGAATCTCTCTTGAGTAAAGCTGACCAGCTCTGTGCGAGCTTCTCCCGCAACTTCCAAGAATTCCCGCCATAGCTGCAACCTGCGCGTCATGGGTACTCCAGCGTGGCGTCGGGTCTCAATCATGCTGGCCAACTCTCCGGGATTCGGTTCAACCAATGCTTCCTGGGCAACCTTGTCAGATGAATCCGGATGAGTCGTCGCCGTCAAAGTTGAATCTGAAAGGTCTTCGGCCAGAGTCTCTTGAGCGGTCAAGGTGCTTTCCGCGGCGGCCATTTCAAGTTGACGAGTGGTAACCGGCGGCGCAGGACGCTTTGTATTGGTGAACAACTTTATCCCTACAACAGCCAGGAGGATTATCGCAGCTACAGCGATCAGAAACCCCCTGGAGGAGCGTTTGTGAGGCAATTCCGAAATGTGATCGAATTCCTGAACGGGCGCTTCTATTGCCAATTCTTCCGGCGCCGGCTCCAGTTCCGTTTTAAATTCAGGCTCTTGCAAGGGCGCTATTTCAATTTCCGGTTCGGGTTCCGGTATGACAACCACTTCAGGTTCGGGTACGGCTGGCGGAATCGGTTGAATCCGAGCTTCAGTCTCCTTCGGTTTTTCGGCTTCAGGGATCTGCCCTTTCGCGCCTAAATTGATGTTGCTGAACCCCTCCTCATCCAGGTATAGACCACTCAAGTGAAACCCTGCTTCCTGCAGGGTTAGCGCGATTAGGTCGCACAGCTTGATTCTCAATGCCGTCAAGTGAATGACTGCCCCGTTTCTTTCGTCCCACCCGTAGCGATATTGATCCATCCGTCCCAAGAGAGCTGCGCCCAATTCCCAAAGTAAATGTTCCTCCAATTGATCATCAGGCAAACCTGGTGCAGGAACCTCCAGTGTAACGCCCCATCGAGGCGGCAGCAACAAATCCACCCGATTGTCTTCCGACGCGGAAAGGGAGCGTAATGCGGACAATGCTTGAACCAGGCGAGTGCGGCTTTTTTCGGAAATCAGAACCAAAGGAGATAGTTCGAAGTCGAACTCTATCCTTGCGACAGCGGCTTCGGCAGATTGATTGTCCGCCTCCGCCGGTGTTAGAGTCGCTTCTCGGGGTTGCCATTTCAGCAGAAGTGACATAGGTTGTTCCTTAATACTGATTACCTTGAGGTATCCGCTTTAAACGTCACTAAGGGGCGGATTTTTTCCAGGCGTTTAGGCCCAATCCCAGGCACTCCCAGTAGATCGTCCGCACGTTTGAAGCCGCCCAGACTATCCCGCCTGGTCACGATACGCCGGGCTAGAGTTGGGCCGATACCCGGCAACTTTTCCAATTGTTCGCAGGTTGCTGTATTCAAATCATAGTTGTCGGTGGTATGAACAATGGTATCTTGAGAAATAAGTATCGTGTCTGCGCCCTCGATTTTGCGGAGGGCTGCCAGACTTAAAGAATCCGCCGCCGTCAACGGGGGAAGCGCCGGTGCGTGGTGCCGTTGATAGACCTGATATCCCAAACCGACCAGAAGGGCTGCGCAAATCAGCAGTAATGCGCTTCGTTCACCCGGTGTAAACCCCCATTTCCAGGAGTCAGTCATAACCACTTGCCGCCCGTTCTAAGTACGCAACGAGTCCTTAAATTTGCGAAAAAAAGATTTGGCTTCTTCCTGAGGCTTAAATCCGTTATGTTGTGTCAACTCCTCTAAAAGCCGTCTTTCCTCGGGGGTGAGTTTCGTGGGGATGTAGACCGAGACCATGACCAGTTCATCGCCCGAACCGGTGCCGTTCAGATGCTTGATCCCTTTGTTTTTGAGGCGTAAAACCTTGCCTGATTCCATCCCCGGCGGAATCGTGACGTTGACGCGGCTGTTTAAAGCTGGAACCTCGACCTCGTCACCCAAGGCGGCCTGCGGGTAACTGATCAGCAACCTGTAGAGGATATCATCACCATGCCGTTCAAAATGCTCGTGCGGCTTCTCCTCGATGACGACATAAACGTCTCCGGCCGGACCGCCACGCAATCCGGCATTACCCTGCCCGCGCAGAGTTAAGTAATTGCCGGTGCTGACTCCGGCGGGAATATTCACCGACAAGGTGACTTCGCCCTTGAACCGCCCCTCGCCTTCGCAACGAGTGCACTTGTTGGTCACGATCTCACCACTGCCCCCGCATTGCGGGCAAATGGACGTCTGCACGAATTGACCAAGAAAAGAGCGCGTCACATGGCGCACCTCGCCCCGCCCTTGACAGGTGGGGCAAGCCGTAGGCTTTGATCCTTGAGCCGATCCCGATCCTTGACAGACCTCGCAAGTTTTTAATCGGGATATTTTGATTTTCTTCACACCGCCGGTGGCTACGTCTTCCAGATCCAGTTTCAAGGGGATTTGAAGATCACTGCCGCGTCGCAGTTTATCCCCATAGCCGGCGCGGCCGCCTCCGAAAAAATCGGTAAAACTACCGAACCCCCCCTCCATGAAGACGCGCAAGGCGTCGGACAAATCAAAGCCGAAATCGTTAAAATCGCCCGTACCGGGGGAAGTTTGTCCAAAGCGGTCGTAGTTAGCCCGTTTTTGCGGATCGGAGAGTACCGCGTAAGCTTCTGCGACCTGCTTGAACTTATCTTCGGCTTCCTTGTCCCCTTTATTTTTATCCGGATGAAAGCGGATGGCCAATTTGCGGTAGGATTTTTTTATCTCCTCCAGCTCCGCCTGGCGATCAACTCCCAGTATTTCGTAATAATTGGATTTCACCATCTATTTCCAAATTCGTCAGGATGAAACCACCACTTTGCCGTGGCGGATGACTTTATCCCCCAACCGATACCCGCGAGCGTACTCTTGCAGCACAGTGCCCGGTTCGACGCCGCTTTGCGGTTGCTGCATGACCGCCTCGTGTAACTGCGGATCGAAGGGTTGCCCCACCGCTTCCAGCGGCTTCAAACCTCGGGCGGTCAGCAGGGTATTCAATTTATCGTAGATCATGCGAGCGCCCCTTAAAAAGGTCTCGCGATCGTATTTTTCCTCTTCGGCTGTGGAAAATAACCTCTCGAAATCGTCCAACACCGGTAGCAGTTGGATAATCAGGTTTTCTTCGGTTACCCGTGCAATGGAGGATGATTCCTGTTGCTTGCGTTTTCTGAAATTCTCAAAATCAGCAGCCTTGCGCAGGAACAGGTCTTTATACTCATCCAGCTCTAACTTTAGCTGTCGGAGTTGATCGGTTAATTCCGTGGCCGAGGCTTCAGAATCCTTAGTTTCCGAAGCTTCCGTATCGTCGCCCTCGATAATTTCGTTCGGTACGTTTTTTGTTTCGCGGTTTTCCACGTTGCTGTGTTACTCCCTATCCTCAAATTGTAGACATTATGAAAAATAATGTATTATTTTCGCATCATATTATACTATTGAGTAGTTGATGATTATTCTTCCCCCAGTGAATCTATTTTTTTCGCCGTGTATTCTACAATAGAGACCGCCTTGGAATAGTTCATGCGGGTGGGGCCGATCAGTCCGACGGCGCCGCACAGATTGCCAAAGCGGTAGGGCGCCGATACGATGGACAGTGATGATAAGGGCCCCAGCGCATTCTCTGTGCCTATTTTCACCTCCACGCCGCCTTCATTGCGGGCGAAAAGATGGAGGAATAATTTCTTATCTTCCAGTAAGGTGAGCACTTTGCGTAGTTCGTCCACGCTGTAAAACTCCGGTTGCGAGGCTAATGCCCTCATGCCGTCCATCACGTAATCATCGCGTTCGCTGAAGGAAAACACCCGATCGGCTTGGTTGACCATAGTGCGCAACACCGGGGTGCTGTCAATGGTGCTGCCCTTCATTCGTTGTGCGATGGATTTGCGGATTTCTTCCAGCGTCAATCCGGACAACCGCTCGTTCAAGTACGCGGTCACCCACTCCAACTCTTTGCGAGTGATCTTGGCTTCGACTTCAAGCAGCAGTGATCGCACCAGTCCTGATTGGATAGTGATAACAGCCAGAACCTTTTCCCCGCCGATACCGATCAAATCAATCCGGTGCAGGATAGCTTCCTGGAACCGCGGCGACATGACCACACAGAGCAGGTTGGATATATCCGAAAGAAGATGGGCCGTTTGTTCCAAAACATTCACGATGTCCACCGATCTGACCCGAGTGATCTCGCGGTCGAGGAGCTCCTTCTCGCGGACGCTTAAGCGAGCGTGTGACATCAAGTCATCCACGAATAACCGGTAGCCCAATTCGGTGGGAATGCGGCCGGCGGAAGTGTGTGGATGATCGAGTAGGCCCAGCTCCTCCAGATCCGCCATGACATTGCGGATGGTAGCCGGGGAAAACCGTCCCTTTAGCCGTTTGGATAGAGTGCGCGAGGCGATGGGTGTGGCGGTCAGTATATACTCCGCAATCACCTCCCGCAAAATCATCTTTTCACGATCGTTCAGATCTCTCTTAAACATATTTACAAAGTTAATACATGAATCGGAGAATGTCAAGTGAATTCCTTGACTTTACGGCATTTCCCCAGGTATTATACTCCCGAAACGAGCAATCCGTACCGCAAACCCCGTTCGGAAGTGAAATATTCCTCGCGCTTAAATTTTTGCAGCAAATTCGCGATGATCAACGCTCCCGGCAGAATGATCTCAGCGCGCCGCCAACCGAGGCCGGGAATGCCGCGCCGCTCTTCCAAATTCAGATCGGCAAATTGCTTGATAAACCTTTTCAACCGTCGGTTCGTGATCCGGTGATCGGCAAGCTTTTCAGGTTGATAGGATTCCAACCCCAGGTCTGCGGAGGCTAAAGCTGAAGCTGTGCCACCGCAAATGATCATCCGAGCGTCGGCTATCTCGTCGAAATCCGGAATTTCGTTAAAGCTTTGCTGGATTCGTTCTCGTATCGCCCCTATTTCTTCGGCGGTAGCCGGATCATGCCGGATGAAGTGGCGATCCAGAGAAACCACCCCAATTCCCAGTGATACGGATTTCACTGGAAAACCAGCCACCCCCAGGCTGATTTCAGTCGAACCGCCGCCGACGTCTGCCAAGAGGATTTTTTGCGCCGGATCCTCCAACCCGGAAATCACACCCTGGTAGGTGAGGCGCGCTTCCTCCAACCCGGAAATCGTCCTGATTTTAAGATTGAGATTGGTGCGCGCCTTGTCTATCAAATCGTCGGCATTGATGGCGCGCCGCAAGGCTGCAGTGGCAGCCACCCGGATTTCCACCGCATCGGTATCTTCAGCTATCTTTTTAAACTCAGACAATTGCTTCAAGTTCAATTCGATAGTAGCCGGCGATAGACGCCCCTCTTCATCCAAGCCGCGGCCCAGATCGTTCGTGCGTACCTCCTGGCGCAGTGGCGTGATTCGTCCGTTCCGATCAACCTGCGCCAGTAGGAACAGGCTGGAATTGGTGCCCAGATCAATCGCAGCGAGAACTCTCATGAGCTTAACGTTGGTAAACCCATTCCAGCACTACCTTGCCTACTGCGTCCAGCGATTGCTCTGAGCAATTTTCCGGAGTATCCTGCAAGGTGTGCCAGTAAGGGTAATTGAAGTCAATCAAATTAACGACGGGGATGCCGGCTTCCAGCAGTGGGATGTGGTCGTCATAGACCGGGTCACCTGGATAAGGATCGAAGGCGGGAAGATTCAGCCGCGCCGCGACGGCGAATACCTGCTGAACCAGGGTGCGGGCATGATACAGCGAATATTGTTCCTGCGTAATGTGAAGATCTTTGTCCCCTACCATGTCCAGCAGGAGGCCTGCTTGCGGCAAGGGTAGTTTAAGATTTCTGGCGTATTCCTGTGATCCCTGCAAATACTCCTCTAAATGCTTCTGTCTCCCCAGGTCTTCTCCATCAAACAATACGATTTCCACACTTACGTCAGCCTGTTTCAGCGCCAGACAGCGAGCGATTTCCAACAGAACGGCAACACCTGAGGCGCCGTCATTCGCGCCCAGTATCGGCTTTTTGCGATTAAGCGGATCAGGATCCAAATCGGCCCAGGGTCGGGTATCCCAGTGTGCGCATAGCAGGACGCGATCTTGGGTGGGTATTTTTCCGGGGAAATAGGCGATCAAATTAGTCAACGGCACTGAACGGCCGGAGAGGCCTTCGCGCCCCATGAATGGCTGCCGTTCGACTTTGGCGGTGTACTTTTTAAGCTCGCCTTCCAGCCAAACCAGGCATTTCTGATGCCCCTGACTGCCGGGATCGCGTGGACCGAAAGCCACCTGTGACAAGAGATTATTCCAGGCTTTGGTCTCGTCGAATTCTGCAGCGTTAACATTCAGTGCTATCAAAAGCAAGGATAGCGTTAGCCAGGCTCTTGTCATTTGTCATTTACCATGCGTCATTTACCGCTAATGGCTACCCTCTGATGGTGATATTCACACTGATTCCAAATTCCTGGAAATTAGAATCACCCGTATTGCTCTTGTTCTTTCCATATTCGAAATGTAACCCGCCCGTGACAGTGTTGGAGAAGGTGTAATCAAGACTCGGTTTAACAGACCAGGTACTGGTGAAATTCGTCTCGGTGAATTTGCCTCCGGCTTCCTGTTCCGTATGACTATTGGACAGGTTAAAGTTCATACTCACCGTAGTATTGTTCTTGAACCGCTTGTTTTTAAAAGGCCAGACCGGGATGGGAATTTTAAAGCCCGACTTCATGGCATAACTGGCGGTCAGGGAAAGACTCGTCTGACGGTTGCGGTTTTTAGAGGGTGTAGGGATGATGTTTATGGTTCCCGTTTCAGTCCAGTTTAGTCTGGCGTTAGCTGTGATTCCCCGCTTGAAAGTCATCGTCATGCCAAACAACGGGCTGAAATTGCGAGTGTAATCGTATTTATTGATATTGGCTTTTTGCTGAGTCCAGGCAGTAGTGCGCTGGCCGGTAAAGCTGTGGTCTACGGTGACGGTCTGAGCGACATCACGAAACAAGGCGAACTTTTCCCATCCGGTCCAGGAGATGGACCATTCCGGGATGGGGATCTGAAATACTTTTACCGAATCACCACTGGTTTGGAAGAAATATAGCTGCGATTCAGTGATCGTTCCATTGACGCTATTGGAGGCGTTGCGGCTCCAGCGATAATTGTAGCTCAGCGATATCTTGAAATCTTTGGTGAAATCCAACCCTGATCTGACCTTATAATCATCGCTGCGATTGCGATTGGAAACCTGGCTGAAATTCAGAGCGTCGGGAATGCGAGTGTAGGCATGAGAATTTATTCCTAACTGATAACCTATGCCCGCTTGTCCATCCACCAAAGGATCTGTCCATTGATTTTGTTGTGTGTAATCTACGCGAATATCGCGCAGCCGGGTGATGGTGTACCTGACGGCGTACCAAAGATCCGAAACTGCCCCGCGCCGTTTCGGTTTTTCGATCTGCAACAGATTCCGAACCGTGGTATCAATCCGGGCGGAGTCGGGAGATGAAAGGGTTGTGTCCTGCCGACTGGTATCGCCCGGAAGCGGTTGCAGGCCCGGAGGTGTCGTCGGAGGTTGCTGGGTTTGCGCGAACAGGTCCGGTAGCGGCATCAACTGATCCGGCCCAGAACCATCTTTCCCGCCTTCTTGGCCACCTTGACCCGGTTCCGGAGGCGGCGGTTGTCCGGGCGGGGGTTGGTATTGCTGGCCTGGAGTCGTCGGTTGCGAAGGTGTGCCGCTATGCGCGCCCGGCGGTTTAAATATTTGCGTCAGCTTTAATGTCAGGCCGCCTGAGAGAGAGGTAGTGTTGGTGACGGTCTGACCTGAGGGGATGTAGTTTTGCCCCCAGGTCCAGTGATAGGAGCTGTTATATCGAGCATCTGTATCCATCCAGGAGAAAAGTCTGGGCGTATAAGACGAGGTCACGGTTTGCGTGACGTCATTATCATCATTCCAGCCCAGGTCGCCGTTTAGAAGGTCGCTCAATCCTTTTTGGTTATTGGGATCTCTGAGCAGGTCGGCCTTATGGGTTCGGTTGTAATCAAAAGTCAAATTGTCAAAGGGATGCAACCCACTTGCCAAGCCCTTGTTCAGGTAAAAAGTATGTGAAAATGAACCGGTGCCGGCGCGCGCCCGACTCTGCGATAGGTATTCCGTGCCGGACAGAGTTAAATTCATTTTGGTGATTAATGGATAAACTTTGGTTTTGGAATAACGGCTCAGCAGGGGCACTCCGCCCAACCACTTGAACGGGCTGACGGTGGGCCGACCGAACGTCAAGTTGTATGCCATGTTGGCGCTGTGAGTGGTCGAGTTTGAGAACAGATTGATGGGATCGGAGTTTTCAGTGCGGCCATAATCATAACCTCCTGATAGCTTGTCAACAGTATATTTCAGCCATTTGCTGCTCGAAGGTGTGGGTTTGGAGATGTCTACGCCCACCCCGTAATCAAGCCCGGCGGTTTTTACCGAGTCCACTTGCAGGGGATTCGAGTTGTTCACCAGAATGTCGCTGTTGGGGAAGTAATAAGGCACAGAATTGGATTGTCTGAAATTACCGGTGACGGGTAGGTTGAAACCCCACTTCGGGTTTAAGAACTTTTGCAGTTGCAATGTGCCCGAGGCGCTGCCGGAAATGGAATTGGCGGGATTACTGTTCGACCGTTGGTTGATGTTGTGAAAATAGCCATCCGAGGCTTCCATATTGACGTGCAGGGTGGCCAAATCCGCCAGAGTTAAATCGGCCGAGGCGCGCCCTTTGCTTCCCTGATTCTTTTTGACTTCACTGACCCGCAATTCGTCAAGCCAAATCTGCACATTTTCATCTGCAGCGATTCCCCGTCCCGGTGAAATAAGCCCAACCGTGTACTGACGGATCTGGGAGAGCGAGGGGTTGCCTTTAACCGCCAGCGAGTCACCCCCGCCTATGGGAATGGCATATTCCACCAGCGCATTGGGGCGGAGGATCTTGATCTGGGTCAGCTCATCCAGATTGATTTCAATATTATTTCTGGAGTCCCAACCCGGGTAGACGCGTTGCCGGTACTCGTAGTAGTTATAAGAGGTGTCAGCACCAAAACGCATGTACATATAAATAGGATTAAGACTGTCATTGAACATCTGTTGGCTCGGTGCTTCGACGCCTCCGCCGTGGACGAACATTTTCAATTTGTGGTATTCCAAATAACTCTGGGATTCGTAGAGGCTGTGTACCACCATACCCACGCTATCCTTTGGCAGATCATTGATGCGAAGCATCAATGATTGCTCCTGACTGACGATATTAGTGATGGGATCGCGGTAGCCCGCCACGCCCGGAGGTGGCTGGTATTCGGGAAAGTCGTATGTATTCACGACCTCCACCGACACGCGTTCGTAGGAATTATCCCCACCTTGGACTTTGGGGACGGCTTCCCATTCATTGCCCACAATTTCCAGGGTGGCAATTGACACGTCCCAATGGAAATCAGTTATGCTGGTCGTAGCGGTATCCGGCAACCCTTCAATCCACACTCGGGCATAATTGATCTGGGTCATGACCGGTGTACCCACTGTCGTCCCGGCATCCAGTGGAATTCGGTATAGCTTCCATTTATGGGCGTTTGGTTCCGTGAATAAAAAGTTAGTGGAAGGATGCCAATTACCACCTTGATGGATGAGAAGAGAATCGGGATTCGGGATGACTTCGCTAAGATCAACGGTATACCGGAAGAAGTTATCGTTTTCTTCCAGGGCGCCGTTGCCGTTCAAGTCTTCAGTATCCGGGATGCGGCCTCCCTCATCGTTTTCATTACCCTCGGTCCCGTTGATATTCCAGACAGCATTAGGATCAACAGTGGCGTTATAACCCCAATCATCAGCCGATATCGGGCCGCTGGGAATAGGCCAATGATCTTCAGGATCGTTCCCGTCAATACCATCCAAGCCCACGTCTTCGCCTGGATCCAGCCAGCCGTTCCCAACTGTAAGATTGGTCAAGGGAACGTCTTCGGTATTCAGAACGCCATTAGGAATAACGTCTTCCGATAACTGCCCCAGATCAATGTGCAGTTTGCCGGTAATGGCATCCAACGGCTCACCGTTTCTGCCTACCTGTAGCATGATTTCGACGTACTTTGATTTCGTCTGGTCGGCATATCCGGCAGAAAGCGATCGCATTACGCCGCCCCAGGAATCCCAATAGGATGGATTGGTGGGAGCGTTTGACGGGCCTTTGGTCAACGCCGTTTCGAGGGGAGCCGGCCTGAATTGGAGGCTCAGGACATGCGTCCGCTGGGCGACATTGGAGTTGGTAGGCCGGTTAGGCCAGATGTCCTTGATTTCGATCTGGTTGAATGGATTATACCAGGCCAATTTACCTCGAGGTTTCCCCTCGAGAGTGCCGGCCGGATACGAGGCCAGAGTCCATTGCCGGCGCATGATCCCCAGCGGAGTCGTTTTCTTGATGGACTCGAAATCGTCAACGTATGCCACACCGCTGTAGTCGCCGGTGGCGACGTTGTTTAGTGAATTGGGATTAGGATGAACCTGAGCATACTCGGCCTCCACCGTGAACGAGGAGGGAGCCTCGGTCGAAACCAAGGGCAACCGATCCACGGCCGTAGTCAGGAACTGCGGCTTGAACACCAGATGGGTATTAAGATCCCACAGGAAGTTGCGCAGAGGTTCACTGCCGATTTTGACTCGATCCTGCAGGGGGCGTTCGTTGAGGTAGAGCATAGTCGCTCCCAGGAATGATTGATCCCATAGAGCGTACTCAGCGCGCACTCCCATCAAAGTCTTTTTATCGAGCTGGAACATTTCGCCCGATTCGTAAAGGATCTGCAAGTTGGCCGAGGGCGCTAAAGCATCGTTATTCAAGATGGTCAGCGTGCCGGAATAGTAATCAATGACGTAATCCGTTCCTTTATTCAATTTGCGGCCACCCAGGGTTACTTCTTCGGATCCCTCCAGAACATTGAATCCTAAATGATATGTCTCGTTTACGCTTTTGGACTGAACCTTGAATTTGAAATTGGTGACAGGGGTGATATTAGTATCATAAATGGCCGAAATACGGTAAGTCTCGGGTAGAGTGTCTTGAAGCACATATTGCTGGTTTGTTGCGTCCCAAATATAATAGCCCAGGGGATCGAATGGCCGCAGGTCTGGAAAGATGACTTCGCCGTTAACGTAGTCAATGATTGCATCGTTGTCATCTAATATACCGTCGGGTTGTAATTGGCCGTTGGAATTCGTTCTGTCCAAACCCATGGTATGCAGGAAGGTAATGGGATCTCCGCCGCCTGGCGGTGTATAGGATTCCGTTTCTGTAGCCCCCGGTGGTTGATAAACGATCTTGAATGAGAAACCCACCTTCTCGATATTATTGCTTTGCAAACTGTAAACATGGCGCCAGGCCAATGGCCAGGAATTATCCGAATAGAGTGGACTGTCGGGCCGCAGAAGCTTCAACACACTCGTGTCGGTTTGTGCAAGTTGTCCCAGTTCGCCGTAAGTGGCGCCTTGGTTGGTTCGGTAGGCAACTGCAATTACATCCATCACGCTCAGAGGTTGGTTGAGTCGGATATAACCGGAATACTCATCAAGGTAATAATCTGAGTTTCTTTCCAACTTGATAAATCGGCCTTTCTTGTAATTGCGTGAAGTCAATTGATCTATATCAATCAAGGAGTCCACTTCGGCTGGGGTTTTTTCGTAAAAGGTGGGATCAGTATCCATGGAATCGGAGGGATAGATGGCATAGATGGTGATGGCGTCTGGAGGAATCATGGTTCCGATGACCATTTTGAACAAATAGAAATCGGTGGTTGGATCGTTGATTTTTCGGTCCGGATTGAATGAATGGATCAACTGGTCATTCTGAAAAAAGCGGTACTGATTGCGGTATTCCTTATCGAGGAAAAAATAGCGGCCTGTCAGAGGAGTGTTGACGTCAATGGACAACGCCTGTTGTTGGGCGCCGCCGGAAACAGTCAGTTGATTCTTCTGGCCCTTTTCCAAGCTGGCAATCGTGGTCAGTGAAAGCGCGCCGATCTTGAGTTCCGCCTTCAAGCCGAACAGACCCTTGTTCTGCCCGGAAAAAGCTGCCAGTTGCGTCCCGGCCAACTGCATGCTGATATTGCCGGCCTCGATTTTCCGGATAATCTCATCCTCGTAGCCGGTATAGGTGAGTTTCAAGGCGTTTTCGAAATCGAACGTGGCTTCCGAGTTTTGATCCACATCCACGGAGACCTTGTCGCCCACCTCTCCGGTGATCTTAAAGCGCTGGGTCTGATCTATGTGGAAACTGTAGTCGGAGTTCTGACCGGTAACGGTCTGCACTTGAGACCGGCCTTCGCGGCGGAAACCGCCGTTGATGTTGATGTTGCCCGAGATGCGCAACCGTACTCGGTCGCCGCCGAAAATCTTATTGAAGGTCTTAGACTTGATTTTGAAGGGTACTTCGATGGTTAGCGCCTCGCTGCCGGCCTGGGAAGCCGGTTTTTGCAGTTCCCGGAGGGCGGCTTCGCGGAAATTCTTCGCTGCGTCATGGGCCAAGCGGAAACGTATATACTCATTCTGCGTAAATATCGCGGGTTGGTAGAAATCCTTCTTCAGCAGGGTGCGCCGGATCTTCACCGTTTCAAAGGTGGAATCCATTTCGGTGTGAACTTTGAAATCTTGGAAATCTGTTTTCAGGATGGCGGAGTTGGTGTCGGAAAGAATGGCCAGGGAGAAAGCGAAGGTTTGATCCCAGGTGCGAAGATCCACAACGCGGTCAAATTTCAGGTTCAGGCGAATTGAGAGAGAATCGGCACTCCCAGCCGTCGCCGGAGATGGTAGCAGGCTTGCCAGGAAAAGGAGAATCCAGAGGGAGAATAACGACCAGAATCGCTTTGAGGAAAATCTCGCGCTTGAAGCGATGGCTAGCCCTTTGCTATCCAGAAGAGGCACGTAAGCTTTAGCCCTTTCCTCCGGGGTAGTCGTTGACCCCTCGCTATCCCTTCGGATGTTGGATTGTCGGATGTCTATTATTGAGTATGGGAACCGGAAGGCTGTTAACAGAGTCGAACCCTCGGAAACTTGAACTATCTTAGTCGGGCTTAAGATCCGCGTTAGGCACAGCTTTCACAATCGGGAGTCATACCCCATGAGGAAGAATCTTCTCTGGCTGGGATCTCTGATCCTGGCGGTTTCAATTTTAAGAATCGGCTGGTGTAGCGATGACTTAAAGAGTCCGCAATCCATGCTGCGCATGTCGCCCACTTCTCCGCCGTCTCCGGTATCCCAGGTGGATGACTCGATATTTTGGATGTCCTACGACGATAGCTCGGCGCTCTACTACTTCCCTATCCCAGACGCCTATGACGACCACTATTTCAACGTTCGCTTCACCGCTCCCGGGCCGGATTCCTGCCGCCTGTTAAGCGCGGCATTTATGTTCCGACGCATGCCCAACGACACTACCACCATCAGCCGTGACCTCCATATACTGGTTTTTCGTGGCACGCCGGGCGGTCTTCTGCCCGCCGGACCACCGGACTCTTCAGCCATAGACTCAGTCCTGGTGCCCGGCAATCAGGTGCTGGTTTTCCCCGAAACGACTTTTGTGGATCTCTCCGATTTAAATCTGAGCTTTGCCTTCAATGAACGCTTTCATGTTGGATGGGAACCCTACTGGGCCAGCGCCGACACCGGTATTCGCGCTATCTTGGCTGACGATGGTATTCCCAGCACCAACTATAGCTGCGAATGGTGGGGCGGCACTCACGACGGTTGGGGAACCATGTTAGACGATTGGGGCCATGCGGTTAATTTCATGCTGAGCGTGGAAATCTTGAATCTGATCGAACCTGAAGCCGTGCCCCATTGGATCCAACCGGGCGAACCCGTTGTATTCAACCTTTTGAAC
>JAGVQJ010000151.1 GCA_020051775.1 Calditrichota bacterium
GCTCTGCTGAAGCTTTTGGAAGGAACCGTTGCCTCGGTGCCGCCCGAAGGCGGGCGCAAACACCCCGAACAGAAGCTCATCAACATTGACACCAAGAATATTCTGTTCCTGTGCGGGGGCGCCTTCGAGGGGTTGGAGAAGATCGTCATGAATCGGGTGGGGAAGAAGGTCATGGGCTTCGGCGCGGAAGGCCGTCGCGAAAAGAAGAGAACCGGCTTCGATCACCTGCGTCTGGTGGAACCGGACGACCTGCTAAAATTCGGGCTGATCCCCGAACTGATCGGCCGCCTGCCGGTCACTTCGGCGCTGTCGGAACTGTCCGAAGACGCCATGCTGGCCATCCTGACTCAACCTAAGAACGCCTTGGTCAAGCAATACCAGAAACTCTTCGAGCTGGAAGATGTGCACTTGAACTTCCATGATGATGCTTTACGTGCTGTGGTGGTCAAAGCCGCCAAGCGCGGCACCGGCGCACGCGCCCTGCGTTCCGTCATGGAAGACGTGATGCTGGACCTGATGTACGACCTGCCTTCGCAGAAGAAGGTCAAACGCGTCGTCATCACCAAAGAGACGGTGGACAAAACCGGCGCACCCATCATCGAGTACGTGGAGAGGCAGAAGCGCGCATAGGGAGGATTCAGGATTCAGTAATCGGGATTCAGTAAAACACACGGATCAGGGTCGGGCTTGTCCCGACCCGATGCAGACCGGGCGATCCAAAATGGGTCGCCCGGTTTTGTTTCTGAATCGCCGCGGGTGGCCCGACCGTTTACGGTCGGGTTTCTCTCGGGCCGTATGGTCTTATTTTGTATCATCCCACAACAGAGCTGTGGAGTGCCTCCGATTGGGTAATTCAATTAAAAGGTATACCCCACGAGCAACGAAAAAACTCTATTGTAGTAAATAAAAACATCTGTGTGTTCTGCAACTTGTGATAGACCAAAACTATACCGGATCTCTAATTCAGCAGCGCCTTTATTGATGGGCACCTCAATTCCTAAACCAAAAAGGTACCCATAATCAATCTTCGATTTATTCTGATCGTTATCCCAAAAATAGCGTGGAATTGGCCCGCTACTCCAATGCGAAACATCCCCAACATCCCTATTTGCATGCAGTAGAAAACCGATCCACGGTCCGAAATAAATATCCGGCTTAATGGGTGGATAATCACCTAATAGATGCCTAAATTTTACTAGAACCGGGATCTCGAGGTACGTTAGTCTTTCATAATAATCACCTCGTGATGAATCATCACTTCCGTACTCGCCTGAGGAAACATAGGACCACTCTGCACCTGAACCTTTTTCGGTTAAAAATAATTCTGTTTGAACAACGAAATGGTCGTTAATTTCAAATACTAAAAACCCCCCAATAATAGGAGCATTTTTCGTTGTATAGGAATATGGCAAATCACTTGCCTCGCGATAATACTTGGAGGAATTGAGTCCCACTTTTAATCCTCCGGTGATCCTGGCTTTTGACTTGTGGCCGGTCGTAGAAAACGTTTTGACTTTCTCTTGCTTTTTCGAGGGTTTCGAGATAATCTCCGGCTTGCCGGAAGATGGTTGCAGTGGCAGCCTGAGACTCAGGTTCTTACCCTGTTCGATCACTATTTTCCGTTGAAGATCAGGGTAGTTTTCCAGTGACAGCCTTAGAATATATTCCCCCGCTTCCTGTTTCTCGAGCGACAAGGGCGTGATCCCCAGGAACACATTATTCAGGTAAACATTCGCCCCGGCGGGATCACTCGTGATCGTCAGCGAACTCTGCGCTTGCGCGATTTGCAGGGATGTAAACGCGAATACGATGAGAAAAGCGTTCCTTCGCATGACCACCTTCTCTCGATTAATTTATAAAACCGTGCACGGAGGATAAATTAATTTCCACCTCAAATGCCTCCCAATGTGGCAAATATAATTCGGAATTCAACCATTGTCAACTCTTTTTTCCGACCTTTTTATGTGCTGGCGGGTCTTCGTACCCGCAAGCCGTCGTGAGTTTCTGCCATCAGGTGCAGAGACCTGATGGCACAGTCATCTGCGCTTCCTCCATTCCCCCTTGACTTCCCCCACTTTTTTCCTTACCTTTAATGCGATGATCCGCTTCTAACCGAGAGTAATCCATGAAACGCCTCCTCCTCCTTTTCGCCCTGCTGCTGCCCTTCACTTTGACAGCCGCCGATAAAGCCCTCGTGCGCCTCCCCGCCGACAGCGACCTGCGCGTTCTGCAAGCTTCCGGCTTTGAGCTGTACGGGCAATCCACGCGATATTTGATCGGCTCGTTCACCTCGAACCCTAAGTTGCCTGAAGGTGGACAGGAATTGACCGCCTACCAACCCCAGGCGGGCAAGCTCTACCTTTTGACCAAGTTGGCTCCGGACGATGTCGGCAAACTAACCGGGAGAGTGAGTGTACTTTACAGCGACGGCGACGAGGCGCTGATTCAGGCGACGGAAGCGCAATTGCGAACCCTTCCCGCTACCCGCGCCGAGTGGGTCTGGATCTCGACCGACGCGAAGCCGTTCGTCTTTCACGCGGCGCAACCCGCCGGGACGGACGATTTCAGCCCCTTCGTGCCACCGATGGTGGCGCAGGTATCGCAAACCAGCTACACTAATTATCTCCAGACTCTCCAGGATTTTGTCACCCGCAACAGCTATCATCCCAACTGCGACAGCGCCGCCGCCTGGATTTTGGGACAATTCCAGAGCTTCGGTTTGGACGCCTATTACGACTATTTCCCTCTTGACCCCAATGTCACCCGCCGCAATGTGGTGGGCGAACGCCTCGGCAGCATCTGGCCGGATTCCGTGTTGTTCATCACGGCGCACTATGACGCCTGCACCAACGGCGGGCAGTTCATCCCCGAACCGGTGGCTCCGGGCGCGGATGACAACGGTTCCGGAACCGCTGCGGTAATCGAATGCGCCCGCATTCTATCCATGTATAATTTTGAGAAAACTTTGCGCTTCGTCGCTTTTGCCGGTGAAGAGCAGGGCCTGGTGGGCAGCTACTATTACACCAACCACCTGCAATCCGCCGGAACTCAGGTGGCCGGAGCGTTCAACTACGACATGATCGCCTTCCCCGGTTCGGGATCTGCGCCCTGGCCTCTGGTAGTATTTCGCGATAACAATCCGCTGTCCGGAGCTATGGCCA
>JAGVQJ010000132.1 GCA_020051775.1 Calditrichota bacterium
CGGCGACCCGATCTCATCTTGTTGATGGCGGAAAAGGGATTAAAGTCCAACCTGCATGGAGCTCACGACCGAACCATCATTCTGTTCGATCCGGGAACTGTAAAGATGACTTTTGATAGCCCGGGCCGAAAAACTGCTTGTAGCTTTCTGGAAATGGCGTTGAACGAATTCAATGACCGCGACGCGGCCATGATCATCGCGCTGGGCGCGGTGGTCGAAGCTACAAAAGTATTTCCTTGGGAACACCTGGAACAAGTCGTGGAGGACTGGTCCGGGGCGGAGGCGTGGGGGAAGAATCGGAAGGCGTTGGAGCGGGGGAAAGAGTTGGTTGTGAAAGGATAGGCTTTTAAGCGGTATTAAACCAGAACCCCTGATATATTGGCGGAGCGCATAATACTGATTGAACCAGTCAATTGAGGGAAGTATGTATAATGACCAAGAATTGGAAAAAATGCTGAAAGACCTTGAATCCGATTTGGTCGAGCGGAAAGAGTCGATTACTCAGGGTGAGAAGATTAAACGAATGATTTGCGCGTTGGCAAATGATTTACCCCAGCATGGTAAACCAGGGGTAATATTTATTGGCGCGAAAGATGATGGGTCGTGCGCAAATTTAAAAATTACTGACGATTTAATGCAGAAGGTAGCACAATATCGTTTAGAGGGAAATATATTACCAGTACCAAATATGCTATTAGAGAAAAAAATAATCAACAATTGCGAAATGCTTTTGGTCTTTGTTCACCCCTCCGATTATCCTCCCGTAAGTTATAAACGGCAGACTTGGATTCGCACTGGATCGGTATTAGCTCTGGCGACTCGCGAGGAGGAAACACGCTTGGCTGAGCGTCGAAGATCAAAGGATATTCCTTTTGACTATCGTGCCGTTGATGGAGCCAATCTTGATGATCTTGACATTGAGTTTTTCGAACAAACATACCTTCCCATTGCCATATCACCAGAAATTTTAGAAAGAAATCAGAGATCCCTTGAACATCAATTAAGGGCGCTGAGGATGTTATCTAATGAAGGCATCCCCACCTATGGTGCAATATTAACATTAGGGAAGGCCTCATTGAATTTTATCCCGGGTGCTTTCATCCAATTTTTACGAATTGAAGGAACGCGGTTGACGGACCCGATCAAAGATCAAAAAACTTTATCAGGGCCACTCTTTCAAATTCTACCAGAATTGGATGATCTCCTTAAAATAAATATTTCGATTAGAGTCGACCCTGTAACTGGTCCTCGCGAGCTCAATTATCCTGACTATCCAATTGCAGCCCTTTTACAGCTCGTAAGAAACGCCATAATGCATCGGAATTATGAGAGTTCCAATGCGCCAATCCGCATTCATTGGTTCTCCGATCATATCGAAATACTTAATCCTGGAGGCCTTTATGGACAAGTCAATGAGGCCAATTTCGGTACGGGAGTTACCGATTATAGGAATCCCTTATTAGCCGAGACTTTGCGGGTAATGGGATACGTGCAACGTTACGGCATGGGGATACCCCTGGCAAAACAGGAACTAGCGAAAAACAATAATCCGGAACCTGAATTCATTATTGATAGAAGTAATTTCCTTGTGAAAATTAGGAGCCGGTCATGAAAACTATTGTATTATTTAATAACAAAGGCGGAGTGGGGAAAACCTCATTGGTTTATCATCTCGCCTGGTTATTTGCTGACCAGGGCTTAAGCGTTATTGCAGCAGATCTTGATCCCCAGGCCAATCTCACCTCTATGTTTTTGGATGAGGATCGTCTGGAAGCTTTATGGGAACCAGATCCTTCTCCACAGACCGTTCGGGGATTTATTGATCCTATCTTGCGAGGAGTGGGCGATATTCGTAATCCATATATCGAAAACATCGCAGACAATCTCGGATTACTATGTGGAGATATTGGGTTGACGACTTTTGAAGATAAATTATCCGACGCTTGGCCCCGTTGTTTAGAGGGCAAAGAAGACGCCTTCAGATATACCTCCGCATTTTACCGGATCATTCTTCAGGCTTCAAATGAAAGAAATGCTGATCTTGTTCTCATTGACGTGGGACCAAATCTCGGAGCCATTAATCGTGCGGCCATTATAGCTGCACAATATGTTGTAGTGCCCTTAACGCCGGATCTATTTTCAATTCAAGGATTACGAAACCTTGGACCTACTCTTGTAGAATGGCGTAGCGGCTGGGATAAACGCCTTGACTCAAGCCCCAAAGATCTTGATTTACCAAGTTCCGGAATGATACCGGTTGGCTATGTAATTATGCAACATAGCATTCGGTTGGACCGCCCCGCCAAGGCATATGGGAAATGGGCCTCCAGAATTCCAACGGTATATCGGGAAAAAGTCTTAATGGAATCAACTGCAGCGGGTACTTTATTTGAAAACGATAATTATCAACTTGCCATGATTAAACATTACCGAAGCCTAATGCCTATGGCTATGGAAGCACGCAAACCCATTTTTCATCTTAAGCCCGCTGACGGTGCCATTGGCGCGCACATGGAGGCAGTTCAGGAATGCAGAAAAGATTTCGAGCAGTTGGCAAAAGCCATTGAAATGAAATGTGAAATTTCCATGTCGACGACAGAATAGCTGAAGTCAATTAATATCAATTGGTTACGATTCATGCCCTTACCCGACCTTTACCAAATAGACGCCCTCTTCACGGAAGACGAACTCATGGTGCGTGACGCCGTACGCGAATTCGTGGCGGAGCGCATCATGCCTGGGATTCGGCAGTGGAACCGCGAGGGGAGATTTCCGTCCGAGTTAATTCAGCCGATGGCTCGGCTGGGTATGCTGGGAGCATACTTGAAAGGTTACGGTTGCGCCGGAGTCAGCTACAACGCCTACGGGTTGATGATGCAGGAGCTGGAGGCCGGAGATTCCGGTTTCCGCAGCTTTGTTTCGGTGCAAAACGGTCTGGTCATGTACCCGATTTTCACCTTCGGTACGCAAGAGCAGAAGGATCGCTGGCTGCCGAAACTGGCTACCGGCGAAGCAGTCGGCTGTTTCGGCTTGACCGAGCCGGATTTCGGCTCCAATCCGAGCGGTATCATCACTACGGCTCGCAAGGTCAAGGGCGGGTATGTCTTGAACGGCGTCAAGCGCTGGGCGACCAATGCCACCATCGCCGACGTCGCCATTGTCTGGGCCAAGCTGGATGGGAAGATCCACGGCTTTCTGGTTGAAAAGGGCACGCCCGGTTTCTCCGCTCCGGAAATCACCGGCAAATGGTCGCTGCGGGTTTCGGTCAGCAGCGAAATCCATTTGGATGACTGCCACATTCCCGAAGAAAACATTCTATCCGAAGCGAAGGGATTGAAGGCTCCGCTGATGTGCCTGAACCAGGCGCGCTACTCCATTGCCTGGGGAGCCATCGGCGCGGCGCGGGCCTGCTTGGAGGAGACTCTAGAATACGCCAAGACTCGCGTGCAGTTCGACCGCCCCATCGCCGGTTTCCAATTGGTGCAGGCCAAATTCGCGCAGATGTGGACGGATGTCACCAATGCTCAGCTTTTATGTTACCGCCTGGGGCAGCTCATGGATCAGGCCATAGCCAAACCGGCGGCCATCTCTATGGCCAAGCGTAACAACGTGGCCATCGCCCTGAACACAGCGCGAGTATGCCGCGACATCCTGGGCGCTTCCGGCATCTGTGACGATTACAATATCATCCGCCACATGAACAACCTGGAATCGGTCTACACCTACGAGGGCACGCACGACATCCAGACGCTGATTTTAGGGCAGGAGTTGACGGGGTTGGCGGCGTATACGTAGTTTTAGATTGAGTATCCACCTATTGCATTTGTCACCACGGAGAAAGGGACGATGAAAGAGATACCTGAAAGCACAATTGAGATAGTCGCAAAACACATCAACGACCGTAGTAATAAGTCCTATAAGATCCCCATTATAGGTAGTTTAGATAATTCTGAGACTCCGCAGTTTTTTGAGATAATTGACTTTGCTGAAATCGATAGTTCTGAAAGGCGATATTACGCAATTGATGGCAGCTATAATAGTCAAGAATTCTATAATGGGTTGTCTATAGGTCTTTATACAGCGGGCTATATATGCTATCACAAGGGTACTCAGATAAGATTGAATGACTTGGATGATCCGGTGATTTTGGGTAAGGCGTATTACCCTGATAATATTTTAATAACTAAAGATGAACACATGACAGCAATTTACGATGAATTATTAAGCCTAAAGCCAGTAGATCAAATGTTACACTTTTTCAAAACAGATCCTAATGAAGTTTTTGCATATAATAAAGAAAATATATGCAGCCGTCTCGCCACACTATTACCGTTCTGTCAAGAAATTTTAGAATGGGCATTAGTTCTGGAAATTGCTTCTTTGGAGCAAACAAAGAAAGATGATTTTATCTTGATGGATGGAGATTTGAGATCCTTGTATATTAAACCTGAGCAATTAGTCAAACTGGGGAAGCATATTAGCCAAACTGGTCTTCATATTGTTGGGGTTACAAAACGTTCACCAATCAAAATGGAGCTATCCTATACACTGAAACACATAGACAATTATTTGCAAGATCAACTGAAGAAAAAGTACCCTTTCAAAGCGAGAGACCCCAAAAGGCAAAAATTGTGCTGCTGGTTCGAGGTTCCTGATGAGGTATTGGATTCCTCCTACTCAGGAAATATGTACCGTAAAAAAGATATTCGTGGGGGAAGAGGTTTTGGCCTTTTCATGGTAGCCAGATTGGATTATGTTGAAAAACTACAAAACTACGACTGGGTGATAGTTGATGTAAACATCTTCGATGCGCTTCCAGATGTGGAAAAGGAGGGTAGTAAATCCAATCGGAATATGGGGTATTTAAAAAATATATTTTGCGAGCTGACTCGATTGACGCAGGAGCATTATATTCTAGGTTATCCGTACCCTCTTGTGGATGCGCACAACTTTGTATCGCTAAAAAAGAATTTCAAGGACGAGATAATGAAGCGGGTTAAACTCGCCCTTTACCAAGATCAAAGAATGGATAATATAGACATAGAAAACCTTTTCTTAGATACGCACGATCGCTTCTAAAGGAGAGCAAAAATGGACCGCAAAGATTTTGGTGTTCTCTACGGACAGAAGACCACTGATGACTCAATTTTGATTTACTCATCATATGAGGATTCAAAGGCTAGTCCGAACACGGGTGATTTTATCGTCCTGACTCCCCGAGATGAAGAGGGCACCAAGTATTTAGCCAGAGTAGAAGCAGAAGTGTACGACGAAGACCCTATTTTCCGCTCACAGGATAAAACCTTAGTCGCGGTTCATTTTGCCCGTATTGCTGAAAGGGAACTTTCCGAAAGAGATAAACAGAAAATATTCAGTTATACCTATAATGTGCGAATTTTAGGTACTTTTACGAGCGATGGAAAAGACTTTACAACCGCTGTCCGAAAGCTCCCAACAGTTGGATATCATGCCAGGTACTTGTCCTCGCGCGAGATTGAAAATATACTTAACCGTGAAAATGCTAAAGGAGCACCTATCGGTCATCTTTGTATTGGGGAGAATGTGCAAGAAAAGGAAATACTCTTTGACGTTGACAAATTAAGGAATAATCGTACCATGATTTTTGCACAATCAGGGTTTGGCAAAACTAATCTTGCCAAAGTATTACTTCATCAATTAGTAAAAGAGCGTGGCTATGGAAAATTAATATTTGATTTAAATGGTGAATATTTCCTTCGTGGGGACAAAACCTATGGCCTCGGTGATATTAACGACACTAATATAAGAGAAAATTTAGTCGTTTTTACCGACAAGGATTTTCCAGAGAAATATAAGAGTAGATTTAATCATGCTGGTAAAACTAAGCTGAATCTTGCTACTGATTTAGCTATTAGTGATTTCATGCAAACAGCACCTGGTTTAACCAATGCGGGAAGAACATTTCTGGAATTTGTAGATAGCACTCCAGATAACAGCTTATTCTTGGAAAAGGTTTTTGGCAATGATGATCCAAAACAAATTAGACAATTCGCTTACGCGAAGTTTTCATCATATTTCGAAGTAAAAGAAGGTGAGGAGAAAGAACCTAAACAGCATTTGCGAGCAATGTTAGGCGGGGTGATAAGACAATTGAAAAGTTTAATTAGTGTACATGATAATACATCTAATCTGACACGTGAAGTTTTAACCTGCCTCAGTCACGGTAAAACTGTTATTATCGATTTATCTCTAAAGGATTCGGTAGATGCGAGTATCATATCAACAATTCTCGTGAGAAAATTATTTGAAAATAATAAATTAAACTTTACATCAGCCTCCGGAGAAATTATTAACACAGTGATTTTTGTCGAGGAAGCTCAAAATGTATTATCCGAAGAATTCGTAAAATCAAACGCAAACCCATTTGTGCGAGTAGCTAAAGAAGGACGCAAATTTGGAATAGGTTTGATCGCTGTTACACAACGACCATCTGCGATCTCGGATGAAATACGAACACAAGCAGATAACTTTTTCGCTTTTCATATGGGTAATTCCGATGATATCAAAGCACTAACGAAATCGAACGTCAACTATGACGGTGTAATTGCCAGGTTTATCCAGCGCGAGACAATAAAAGGTAACTTGTATATGGTTTCCTCTGACCAGGCGTTTGTACTGCCGTTACGAGTGAGCAAATATGAGCAGCTGGTGGAGAAAGAAATCTATGAAGATTCTAAATTCATAGCGTAATGAGAGGGTTCGGAGATGGACTCTAAAGAGGAAAGCAGGCAAAAGATACTTGACAACCTTGAAAGTTATGGTGTGCATTTCGATGTCACCACAGGGCGGCTTGTTGCACCCAATCTTCGTGAGATGCAGAACCAGCTTGCTCTCCAGACAAACACACGGGGGTTGAGTTATCGGAATAAAGTCATTGATTCATTTGCCAAGCCTAATGAAATAAACATATTAAAGGTAAACCCATATCTTATTGTTGTTGACAGCATAAGGTTAAACAGAATCTGGTCTTATGCGTGTTCTTTTTGGTCAATTCCAATAACTAACGGGTATGGAAGGAGAATCAGAATACTAGTCATTGATCGAAATAATCAGAAACTTATTGGAATTATTGGCTTGGCCGATCCTATTATTGGATTAGGCGCTCGAGACTCTTTTATTGGATGGAGCAAAGAGCAAAAAATTAAAAGGCTCTACAATTGCATGACGGCTTACATTCTTGGTGCAGTGCCTCCATACAATCTGATATTTGGGTCCAAGTTAGTTGCCTTGACTACGATGTTTCCACAAGTCCGAAAAATATTCTATGAAAAATACAAAGATACAATCCCGATTATTTCAGGCAATAAAAAGATCCCGCATTTAGTTTATATTGACACATTAGGCGCTTTCGGGAAATCGGCCATTTATACTCGTCTTCAAAATTGGAAATTTGTCGGATATACAAAAGGGCAGAGTCATATTCATATCACTGCAAATGGCAGTTGGGATATGATAAAGCAACTTGTCCCTGAATCGGCTTTTAGGACTTATAAATATGGGCAAGGACCGAATTGGAAAATGCGCATCCTTAAAGCGGGATTAAAGGAACTTGGATTTTCCAATGATATGCTGAGTATAGGATGGCAAAGGGGTTATTATTCTTGTCCATTAGCGGAAAATTGGAAGGAATATTTAAATGGAGAGACTAATAAAATAATTTGGAAATCCTATACCGAGTCGGAGTTGATTAATTATTGGCGTGAAAAGTGGCTTATCCCAAGATTAGATAAATTGCGCGACAAATTAACTTCGTTTGAATCTAAATTACGTTGAGTAATTTTGCATATACATGACTCGCTACTGTGGAGAACAATGTGAACCAATCCGACAAATCCGGAATTAAGGAACGCTTGTTGCTATCCGGAGACGAAGCGATCGCTCACGGCGCGAAGGCCGCCGGGGTGCGCTTCGCTGCCGCCTATCCCGGTACTCCCTCGACTGAAATACTGGAGAACTTCCACCGTTTTCCCGGCGTCCATGCGCAATGGTCACCCAATGAAAAAGTCGCTTTCGAGGTGGGCATCGGCGCCTCGCTGGCCGGTGCCCGCACCTTAGTTTGCATGAAGCACGTCGGTGTCAACGTCGCCGCCGACCCGCTGATGACCTTCGCTTACACCGGCGTCAAGGGCGGTTTTGTGCTGGTGTCTGCCGACGATCCGGAAATGCACTCTTCGCAGAACGAGCAAGACAACCGCACCTACGCCAAGTTCGCCAAGATCCCCATGTTGGAGCCGTCCGACAGCCAGGAATGCTATAACTTCATGAAGACGGCTTACGAGCTCAGCGAGGAGTTCGATACGCCCGTGCTGCTGCGCATCACCACTCGCATTGCGCATTCGTTGACTCCAGTGATGATCGGTCCCTGGGTGGACGTTCCGGTAAAAGGTTATACTCCCGACATAGCCAAATATGTCATGATGCCCAACTGGGCGAAACCCCGCCACCAGGTCGTCTTGCGTCGTCTGGAATTCCTGCGCCAATATGCGGAAAAGACACCCCTTAACCGCATCGAATGGGGCGATAAAAAGGTGGGGATCATCACTTCCGGCGTGTCCTATACGCACGCTCAGGAAGTTATGCCGGACGCGTCCTTCTTAAAGCTCGGGTTTACCTATCCCATGCCGGTGAATAAGATGCGTGAATTCGCTGCGCAGGTGGAAAAGGTCATGGTGGTGGAAGAACTGGAACCGTTCATCGAAGAGGCCGCGAAGGTTGCTGGAATTAATTGCGAAGGCAAGAAGTACTTCCCCGTGTTCGGCGAACTGAATCCGACTCTGGTGCATAAGGGGTTCGCCGCTGCCGGACTGGCTCCGGGAAATGGAAGCGAACCCGCCGAACCGGTTTCGGTGCTACCGCGTCCGCCGGTGCTCTGCCCGGGGTGCGCGCACCGTCCGGTGTTCTACGCGCTGAAGAAAATGGGCGCGCACGTCTTTGGTGATATTGGCTGCTATACATTGGCCGCCCTGCCGCCATTGGAGATTCTCCAAAGTTGCGTGTGCATGGGCGCCTCCATTGGTATGGCCACGGGCGTGGCGCAGATGCAAGGATCCAAGCGCCCGGTGTTCGCCGTGATAGGTGACTCCACCTTCCTGCATTCCGGGATCACCGGCCTGCTGGATGCCGTCTACAACCGGGCTAATGTCACGATCCTGATCCTCGACAATCGCATCACCGCCATGACCGGCGGGCAGATGCATCCGGCTACCGGAAAAACTTTGCAAGGGCAGGCGACCAAGGCGGTTAATTTTATAACGTTAGCGCAAGCCTTAGGCGCTGACCATGTTGTGACTTTCGATCCCTACAATTTCGACCAGACGCTGGAAGCGCTGAAAGCCGCGGCGCAGCGTCCCGGCGTCAATGTTCTGGTGACGGAACGGCCCTGCGCCCTCTTTCCCAAGAAACTGAAAGACGAACCGTACCGCTTGATCGCGGCGGATTGCAATGGGTGCGGAGTTTGCTTGAAGATCGGTTGCCCGGCCATCGCCCGATCCGGCGAAGTGACGGATAAAGGGTTGGCAATCCCCATGATTGATGAATCCACCTGTACCGGATGCAGCCTGTGCGCCGCCCTCTGTCCGACGAACTGCATTCGCTTACGGTCTGAAGTTCAAAGCGCTTCGGAGGTGAAATGATGAATTCTGCAGTTAAAATAAATACACCACCGCTTCCAGTAACAGAAGCGATGAATATTCTCATCGTCGGAGTGGGCGGGCAAGGCGTGGTGCTGGCCTCGGCCATCTTGTCGGAGGTAGCCCTGCTGGCGGGATATGATGTGAAGAAGAGCGAAGTGCACGGCATGTCGCAGCGCGGCGGAGTGGTCAGTTCGCACATCCGCATCGGACCGAAAGTGCATTCACCTTTGATCCCGGACGGCAATGCGGACGTCATTCTGGCGTTTGAACGGGCCGAAGCCTTGCGGTGGTCGCACGAATTGAAAGCCGGCGGAACGATGATCGTCAATACCCAGAAAGTCGTCCCGCCCATTGCCGTGGATACAAAATACCACTACCCCGACGATGCTTTGGATCAACTACGCAAACGAGTGAAAAACTTGCGGGTGCTGGATGCAGAACAGATCAGCCAGGATTTGGGCAATGTGCGTCTGGCCAATACCGTTCTTCTGGGCGCGCTGGCCAACACTCTTAAAATTGAAGAAAGCGTTTGGCGCGAGATTATATCCAAGCGCGTCCCCAAAGGGACGGCGGAAGCCAATCTGAAGGCGTTCGAAGCGGGTAAAGGCAACTAATATGTCCCCAAATGATCTGATCTTTATCGCAGCGCTGGTGTTGTTGGCCCTATGCGCAGCCCTGGTAGGTTTCAATTTCTGGGCAGCCCTGGGTTTTGCCCTGGCGCTGGGACTGGTTTTCTACCTGGTTCAAAGCGGGACGCGCCGCGAAGGCCGGGACAGTGAAAAACATACAAGCACATAGCGTGGTTAGTCCAAGCTTTTGGGAATACCTGCAAACGCGGGATATTTTCCCTTTTGAGTTTACTGGCACAAACTTGATGAAAGGAGCAGACTATGAAGCGGTTCACTTTGGCCCTCATGTACACCGGGATTGCAGTCTTAGCCCTGATCTGGGCGCTGGGATGTTCATCCGACGTCTCCGGCCCTACGGGTGGCAATTTTTACACTCTGCAGCTTTCTTTAACGCGCCCCACGATGCATAACTATGATCCCAGCGATACCGTTATTTGCTGGGTTCAGGATTCCCAAAGCAACGTGGTTTTTGGGGCGAAGCTGCGGTTTTCCACGCGCTCGCCCAATGGTCAGACGGCGCCCACCGCCTCCAATTCGGATACGCTGGGCACGGGGACAAACCCCGTGGTGCGCTATACGGCCAATGGCGTCTTGGATACCATTGATTGGATCTACGCCGCCCTTTTAACCGACAATCTCGTGGATACGCTGGTGTTGGATTCCATTTCTGTGCGCATTTTACCCTAATAAGCCATGCGTATCATTTTCATAATGGTGCGAATAGCGCCACTGCTGATTTTGCTTCTGATCGGTTGCGGAGGCAACAATCCTCCGTCCGGGCCAGGCGGGAGTCTATCGCCCTTCAGCGTATCGCTGCTGCCAGGTGAAATCACGCCGCCGGAGAACGCCCAAGTCAAATTGCACCAGGACTTTCCCGAATTTACAGACCTGGACGGCAATCGGGTTTACTTCAGCAGCTCTTCGGGCGGCGGGTTTTTCAACACAGACTCCAGCTATGTGAACGTGAACGCTCCCGACCAGAGCAATCTGAACCCCAGCGTGTGGTATGGCTACCTCGGCTCCGAACAAAATCTCGTGGACACAGTGAAAGTCGAAATTGTGGACATATTCGGCAACGTCCTGTCTTGGAATTTCGGTCTGATCATGGTTCATTAACTATGTAAGTTCACACATAGGACACTCATGCCTCAAAATATCCGCTACACATATCAAGACGGGGTCGCTCGCATCACTTTAGCCCAGCCGCCGCTGAACCCACTGACCGTGGATACTCTGCGCGAAATCCACGAGCATCTTGATCCCTTCCGTGATGATCCCGGCCTAAAGCTTCTGGTCCTGGCCGCCGAAGGCAAGGCATTTTCCACCGGTATCCCGCCCGAACTCTACCAGCCCCAGACCATGGCGGAAGTTATGTATGAATTCAATTCAGTGGTGGAACATATCCACGAATTGATGATTCCCTCCCTGGCTTTGGTGTGCGGTCCGGCGTTGGGAGGCGGTTGCGAACTGGCGCTGTTTTGCGACTTGGTGCTGGCTGACGAAACCGCCCTCTTTGGCGTGCCGGAAGTGAAGCTGGGATTGTTCGCGCCCACGGGCGCCATCATCCTGCCGCAGCTCGTCGGTCGCAACCGCGCCTTTGAGATGATGATGACGGGCGAGCCAATCCCGGCGCAGGCCGCCGCCGCGATGGGATTGATCAATCGAGTGGAGACGGCAGCGAATTTTGAAGCCGCCGGCGAGGAGCTGATTCGCAAGATCGCCTCCCAGAGCGCGGCGGTACTACGGTTTACGCGCCGCGCCGTGGATGAGGCGCGATTGCTGCCTTTTTCCCGTTCCATTCGCCACCTTGAAGATATATTTTTAAATCAACTGATGATCAGCGACGATGCCCGGGAAGGCTTGGCGGCCTTTCTGGCGAAACGCCCGCCGGTGTGGAAAAACCGCTGAAATAATGCCACAGCACCGTCGAATATAACTCCTCTTAACCCGGATAATCAATCATGAACAAGATCCTGTTTTCAGGTTGCGGATTGGTGGCGATAATCCTTGGTATAAGTCTTCTCACTGGATGTGGCAAGAAGTTCGACTCCAGCCAGTACCTCTCCTATCAGCCAGGTAATTTGTACACCTACACCGGCCCCATGACGGTGGCTATTGATACCGCTGTGACCACCAAGGAGGGAGTGGAGTACGTGGTGATGGACTTAAATGAGAGTGGCCAGGCGCTTTCACGGGAAGTTTATTTAAAGAAAGAAGGCCGGGCTTATTGGAAGGAATTCGATGGAGGCGGTATGGGCATTCCGCTATTCCAGTTCGATCCGCCGATTCTCTCTTCACCCTTCAGCAACAAGGTCGGAGCCAAATATTCCAGCGAAGGCGTGGAAATCCGACAGGACGGCTCACGACTGCGTTTCCGACTTGACGCTGAGATCATGGCGGTAGAGGACGTTACCGTGCCGGCCGGTGTGTTTCCGGCCAGCATCAAAGTACGCAGCGCATATACGTACCTGGATACCACCAGTTCGCCATTGATTTCCGGTGAGGCCAGCCGCTGGTTTGCGTCCGGTGTGGGTATTGTCAAGTATGAAATGCCCAACGGCGTGGGCGAACTCTTAAGCGCTAAGATCGGCGAGCGGATTCTACCGGCGCAATAAAGCATGAATTCCACGCGCTATCACCGACTGCTGCATTTACCCGGCATGAGCACCGAAAGACTGGATCGTCTGCGCCATGTTCGTGTGGCTTTGGTCGGTTGCGGGACGCTGGGCGGAATCTACGCTCAGAACCTGGCGCGCTTAGGGATCGCTCATCTGCGGTTGATAGATCGGGATATCGTCGAAGAGCATAATCTGGCGACACAGATCCTGTTTGACGAAGAGGATGTTAAGGGCGCGTTGCCCAAGGTGGAAGCGGCGCGGTTGCATCTGGTCAAAGTCAATTCGGAATGCCTCATCGAGGCAATGGCGGCAGATCTGGAACCCTCCAATGCCGAAGCTCTGTTGGGCGAATCGGAATTGATCATAGACGCGACGGATAATTTCGAGACACGTTACCTGATCAATGACGTAGCGGTCAAACTTGACAAACCCTGGATATATACGGCTGTGGTCGGTTTTGCCGGGTTGTGCATGGCGGTTGTTCCGGGAAAGACGGCCTGCCTACGCTGTCTGTTGGAAGAGCCTCCCCCAGTAGGCAGCCTGCCCACCTGCGAAACCTCCGGGGTTTGGCCGGCCTCAGCGCAAAGCGTTGCAGCTGTGGGGATAACGGAAGCTCTTAGACTGCTCACCGGCGAGATGGTGAGGGGCGACTTGACGGAATTGGACTTGCAAGCGGGTTCGCGACGAACCGTGCACGTGCCGCGTCGCGAAGCTTGCCCTGCCTGTGGACAACGCCAGTTTGGCTGGCTGGAAAACCGAGCGGGGTCGCAAGCGACTCGCCTGTGCGGTCGCGACATGGTACACCTGTCGCCCCCGGCTCCGATCAAGCTTGATCTTACTGCGCTGGCGCAACGGTTGGCGGCTTCCTTCCAGATTCAGTTGACAGAGTACCTGCTGCATTTGAAATCGGCTGAAGCCGAGATTTATCTGTTTCCCGATGGGCGAGCTTTGGTCAAGGGTGTAACCGATCCGGCGCGGGCACGGGCGCTATTCAACCGGTTCATTACCGCATGAAACGCCAGATTGCCAACATTTTGACTATTGATGTGGAAGATTATTTCCAGGTGGAAGGTTTTGATAGGATAATATCCGAGGCGGATTGGGATCGGTTTGAAATACGCTTTGATCGGTCTTTGGAATGGCTGCTGCAAATTTTGGATAGCGCCCGAGTGAAAGCCACGTTTTTTGTTTTAGGGTGGATCGTCGAGCGTCATCCGCACTGGATCAAAGAGATCAATCGCAAAGGGCATGAGATCGCGGTGCATGGGTATACGCATCGCCGTGCGGATACCTTAACGCCGGAAGTATTTCGCACCGATCTGCTTCGCGTCAAAGAATTGTTGTCCAATCTTGGCATTACCGAAGTAAGCGGCTACCGGGCGCCGTCGTTTTCCCTTACGGCCTCATCGCTCTGGGTTTGGGACATTCTGAAGGAGTGCGGTTTTACTTACGACGCCAGTCTATCGGTTAAGCATTTTGCGGCGGGTGGAACTCCCTGGGCGCGTTCAGATCCCGGCCCGCAAGAATGTCAAACCGCCGCCGGCGAGGTACTGACGGTATTTCCGCAAGCCTATTGGCCCTGGAAACCGCCACTGCCATTTGCCGGGGGAGGATATTTCCGACTCTACCCCTACTGGGTAACGCGTCGGGGCATCGCCGCCTGGAACCGCAGGGGTGTGCCGGTGACGGTTTACGTCCACCCCTGGGAATTCGATCCCGATCAACCGCGCATACGTGGAGCCGGCCCGGTGCGGCAATTCAAGCATTATGTCAATTTGGATATCCATCGTGAAAAGTTCGCCCGACTCCTCCTGGAATTCAGCTTCCTCTCCTGCCGGGAATATCTCCGTGCAAGAAGCTGAACGAGTCCGGCGACATTTTCACCGCACCGCGCGGGATTTCGATTCCATCTACAGCGGTGGAAAATCGGTGGCCGGGCAATGGCTGGATCACTGGCTGCGTTGGGACATGCGTACGCGAATGCATCTAGCCCTGGAAGCTTGCCGGCCCATCGAGGGGCGCACTGTCCTAGATGCGGGTTGCGGCAGCGGCCGGTTTTGCCTGCCACTGGCAAAAGCGGGTGCCAGGCAGGTGGTGGGCATTGATTTCGCTCAGGCCATGATAGATCAGGCAGCCGCCTTGGCTAGAGAACAGGGGCTGGAGACGGTGTGTCAATTTCTGCCGACGGATATCATGGACTATCGGTCGTTGGAAGCCTTCGATTATGTTCTGGCCATCGGCCTGTTTGATTATGTGCGCGATGACCGTCGTATCATGGCGCGTCTGCGTCAACTGACCCGTGGCAAGGCGATTATGACTTTTCCCCGCGCCGACACCTGGAGGGCTCCTTTGCGGCGGGTGCGTCTGGGTATACTCGGTTGCCCGGTTTTTTTCTACACCGAAAAGCGGGTGCGCGAGCACCTGAAGCTTTGCGGCTTTCAGGTGCAAAAGTTAAATCGCGTGGGCAAATTGTACTTCGTGGAAGCCATATAACTGACATTAAATCGTGCGATGGGTTTAAGCCTGAAAATGCAATTATCACCCTGGTTTGTCATCTACAATCTGGCCATCATTCCCGTCTTCTACGCGGGGATGCAGATCGCACGGCTTTTCAATCCGAAAGTCAGTATAGGCATTCGCGGCCGCAAAGGATGGTCCCAGGCCTTATCTCAGGCCAAAGTCAAACTGGAACCGGGACGACGCTTCGTCGTGATCCACTGCGCCTCGGCGGGAGAATTTGAGGCTGCCCGGCCCCTGCTGACGGCTCTGCGCCAGCGTCTCCCCCGATTGAAAGCCCATGTGACTTGCTATTCGCCCTCCGGGATGCGCAGCCTCTCCCAAACCCCGGAAGTGGAATCCTACAGCTATCTCCCGTTTGATGATTTTCGCTCAGCGCGGCGTTTCCTGCGAATCTTAAATCCTGTGGCGCTGATCATCATCAAGCACGACGTCTGGCCCAATCTGGTCTGGGCGGCAGCTCGAGACGGTATCCCGGCCTTCTGGGTCAACGCCAACCTGCACCGAAAAACTCGCCGCTTGCATTGGTGGACGAAAAGTTTCAACGTCAGTTTTTTAAATGAATTGACAGAGGTCCTGACGGTTAGCGAAGAACACGCTCAGCGCCTCCGGAAGCTGGTAAATCCGACCAGAGTTTTCGTGACTGGGGACTCGCGCTACGACCGCACTCTGGATCGGTTGGCTCAAGCTTCCGGCTCTGCCCTCCAAGGTCTTCCTGAACAGTGGCTTGAAAAGCACCGGATCATCGTGGGCGGCAGCACCTGGGGGCCGGATCAAAGATTGCTCATCCCCGTATTTTCCCGACTGAAAAAAGATTGGCCCGATTTACGCCTGGTACTCGTACCACATGAACCGGCTACCGATTTTTTACGAGATACTCAGAAATACCTTGAGGGTTATGGTCTGAGCTGGATTCTATATTCCCGCTTAAACGGTGGAATTTCGGAAGCAGATGTATTGATCGTGGACAAAGTGGGGCTGCTGGCCTCGCTTTATCGTGTCGCCTGGACGGCTTACGTCGGCGGCGCATTTGGGCACGGCGTACATTCCGTCTTAGAACCGGCGGTGTTTAACCTACCGCTGTTTTTCGGACCTCGGCATCACATGGCGAACGAAGCCGGCGCGTTGGTATCCGCCGGAGGCGCCTGGTGCATCAAGAGTGCGCATGAGCTGGAAACACATTTTCGCCGATTGCTTGAAAGTAAAGAGGTTTGGCATCAAGCTGCCCAAGCCTCCGGTGGTTTGGTGCGATCCCGCGCCGGGGCAACCGCGAGCATTGTGGATCATTTGGAAAAACTCCTTTGAAAACTATTTACTTCGACTGCTATTCCGGCGTATCCGGCGATATGATTCTGGGGGCTCTGACCGACCTGGGATTGGATCGCGAGGCGTGGCTGAGCAATCTATCCGGCCTGAACCTGTCCGGGTGGGAGATTGAATTTTCACGCGTCTCTCGCCAGCACTTAGACTCTCAGCGAGTGGAAGTACGCCACCGTGACCCGCAGCCTGAACGCCATCTGAGCGAAATCGAGGAGATTATCAACAGCAGCCGTTTGCCGGACACAGTCAAAGAAAGATCGCTGGCTGCATTTCGCTGCTTGGGGGAAGCTGAAGCCAAAGTACATGGTGTGTCCATCGAACGGGTGCACTTCCACGAAGTTGGCGCAGTGGACGCCATCGTGGATGTGGTGGGCGCCTGTCTGGCGTTGGAAATGCTGGGAGTGGACAGGGTCTATTCCAGTCCCGTGGGAGTGGGTCAGGGATTTGCGCAAGCAGCACATGGCATGATGCCGCTGCCGCCGCCGGCGACGTGCGAAATATTACGCGGAGCGCCAGTGCGCTTCACCGGCGTTGAAACCGAGTTGGCCACCCCGACGGGAGCAACCCTGCTTAAAACATTGGCGACGTTTTCGCCGCCGCCCGCTGATTTGAAATTGGTGGCCACTGGCTATGGCGCGGGGAAGAAGGTCATCACGCATCTCCCCAACGTGTTGCGAGCGTTACTGTTGGAATCCGAACCCGCCTTGGAGACTGATCAGGCTATCCTGATCGAAACCAACATTGACAACATGAATCCGGAGATCTATCCGCACGTGATCGGCAGGCTGTTGGAAGCCGGGGCGATGGATGCGTATCTGATCCCCATCATCATGAAAAAGGGGCGACCCGGTGTCGTGCTGTCGGCGCTGGCGTCCCCGGATCGTCAGTCCACCATTCTCGACGTCCTTTACCGGGAAACCTCTACTTTGGGGGTGCGGATGCAACGCGTAGGGCGATTTAAACTACCCCGCCGTGAGGTTGTAGTGCAAACCGAGTTTGGACCGGTGCAGGGAAAGGAATCCCGGTGGGAAAATACCGTTCGTCTCACCCCGGAGTTCGAGGATTGCCGCCGCGTGGCGCTGGAAAAGAACATACCCCTCAAGGATGTCTATGAAGCTTTTCGCCGGGCTGCTGAGGCCTCGACAAATATTAAATAATAATTGATTGTATCAACTACAGTTCTTATATTGACGTACTTCACTTTCAATGGTATAGATCATGAACCCGACTGTTAAGTTCAATCCAAGGTTGATGTGGGATTATTCCATAACCAAAAAAGATTTGCAAAATGAGGACGTCCTCATTTTGTATATTTCTCGCGTTTTAGACAACGGGACTTTGGTTGACGTTAAAGGCGTTCCATTGGAACTTGTTGATAAATACCTCGACAGATTATACCTGTCTAGAAGCGTAAGAACTTTTTGGGAATGGTACCTGAAGAGAGTTCCGGTCAAACCAAAAGCAGGGGAATTATAATGAGGGTGTTGACGGAATTTCAGATTGAATTTATTCAGCGTTTGGCGAAATCATCACTGCAAGATAAATTTTTTCTAACGGGAGGGACGGCCCTTTCCGAATTCTATCTGAAACACCGGTATTCTGAGGATCTTGATTTTTTCACGGGCGAAGAAGGGAATATTATTGACGTACTTCCGACGATTGAAAAAATAAATAAAGACCTGGGCGGTGTGCTTGAGATTCAGAAAAGTTTCAGAACGATTATTGAGTTTTTTATTTCCTATAAAGAAAACGTGTTGCGCTGTGATTTTGCCTACGATTCACCCTACCGGTTGAAGCCGATTGTTCTGAATTCAGAATTTGGAATTTTTATTGACAATGAGCTGGATATGGCCTGCAATAAACTCTCCGCACTGTTTGACCGAAATAACCCCAAAGATTTTGTGGATATTTATTTTATCGACAAAGAAATAATCCCATTAGACCAACTCCTGATCGAAGCCAGAAAAAAGCATATTGGTCTCGATAATTACTGGTTGGCGCAAGCGCTCATTAAAATAGAGAATTTCCGCATTCTTCCTAAAATGATAAAGTCCCTTGATCTCGACGATTTCAGGGATTTTTTCCGACATAAGGCCGAATGGCTGATGACTGGCCCATAATCGGATAGCCAGCAAAATTACCTATTGATTACAATATAATAAATCATGAAACACGGAGATTTACATGGCTGATAAGTTCGTCTACGGTTTCGGAGGCGGCAAGGCTGACGGCCGCGCCGATATGAAAAACCTCTTGGGCGGCAAAGGCGCCAACCTGGCGGAAATGGCTAAAATTGGACTGCCCGTACCCGCCGGTTTCACCATCACTACGGAAGTCTGCACTTACTTCCAGCAACACGAAAAATCTTATCCTGCGACGTTGGACAAAGACGTCAATGAAGCGCTAACACACGTCGAAGAGATCATGGGGATGAAGTTCGGCGATCCAGGGAATCCACTGCTTTTGTCGGTGCGCTCCGGAGCCAGAGCCTCCATGCCCGGCATGATGGAGACCGTACTGAACATCGGCTTGACCGGGAAGACTATCCCCGGCTTGATCAAGAAAACCGGCAATGAGCGTTTCGTCTGGGATGCTTACCGCCGTTTGATTCAAATGTATTCCGACGTGGTCATGGAAAAGGCTGTGGGACTCGAACCCGCCGAAGGCCAGGGAGTGCGCGCTCGCTTGGAACGCGCCCTGGGCGAGATGAAAACGCAACGCGGCGTCAAACAGGACACTGACTTGACCGCTGCCGACCTTAAAGAACTGGTGACGCGCTTCAAGCAGATCGTGAATGACACTTTGGGTAAACCCTTCCCCGAGGAAGCGAAGGAGCAGCTCTGGGGAGCCGTTGGAGCCGTATTTCAGTCCTGGAACGGCAAACGCGCCATCTCCTACCGCCGCATTGAAGGCATCCCCGACGACTGGGGCACAGCCGTCAACGTGCAAGCGATGGTGTTCGGCAACATGGGCGACGATAGCGCCACCGGAGTGGCCTTCACTCGCGACCCGGCCACCGGGGACAATAAATTTTACGGCGAATGGCTGGTCAACGCTCAAGGCGAAGACGTCGTCGCCGGGACCCGCACGCCGTCACCCTTGAACGAATCCACCAAGAGCGAGCAGAACCGTCACATCCCTTCGCTGGAGACGGCGATGCCGGTGTTATACAAGGAGTTGGATGACAATCGCACGACTCTGGAGAAGCACTATCACGACATGCAGGATATCGAGTTCACGATCCAGCAGGGACGCTTGTGGATGTTGCAATGCCGCGTGGGCAAGCGCACTGGTACGGCGGCTCTGAATATGGCTATGGACATGCTGGCGGAAGGCATGATCCGCGAAGATGAAGCGGTCTTAAGACTTGCTCCGCACCAATTGGATGAACTCTTGCATCCCATTATAGACCCCAAGGCGGAAAAGGGGGTCACGTCCGTCGCCAAGGGGCTTCCAGCCGGACCGGGCGGAGCCGTTGGCCAAATCGTCTTCACGGCGCACGATGCCGTGGAATGGGCCAAACTGGGCAAAAAGGTCATCCTTACGCGCGAAGAAACCAACCCTGAAGACGTCGAGGGCATGCGTGCCGCGCAGGGGATTTTGACGGCTCGCGGCGGCATGACTTCGCATGCCGCTCTGGTGGCGCGGGGTTGGGGCAAGTGCTGCATCGTGGGTGCAGGAGCGCTGCACATTGACGCTCAGGCCAAAACCATGAAGGTGAAGGATCGCGTTTTCAAGGAAGGAGACTTCATCAGCATGAACGGCACGCGGGGTGTCGTGTATGAAGGCCAACTCCCCATGGTCAGTTCCGCCGAAAATCCGCGCTTCAACCAGTTTATGCAATTGGTGGACAAGTTCCGCACCATGCGCGTGCGCACCAACGCCGATACGCCCGATGACGCCGCCAAAGCTCGCCAATTCGGCGCCGAAGGCATCGGCCTGTTTCGCACCGAGCACATGTTCTACGGCAAGCATTCCGAAGAGCCTCTGTTCCGTCTGCGCAAGATGATCATGTCTAAAACCGTGAAAGAGCGCCGCAAAGCATTAGACGAACTTTTCCCCTATGTGAAGAAGGACATCAAGGCCACTTTGGAAGTTATGAACGGCCTGCCGGTCACGGTCAGGCTGCTGGATCCGCCGTTACATGAATTTGTCCCGGATAGCCCCGATAAGCGCGCCGAGCTGGCTAAAAGCCTGGGGGTGTCGCTGGAAGAATTGAATAAGCGCGCCGAAGCCCTGCATGAATCCAACCCCATGATGGGGCATCGCGGCGTGCGCCTGGGGATTACCTATCCCGAAATCACCGAAATGCAAGTGCGCGCCATTTTTGAGGCTACGGTTGAACTGGTGCAAGAGGGGAAACAGATCTATCCCGAAATCATGGTGCCGGTAGTGGGGGCGGTCGCCGAACTGGATCATCAAAAGATCATTGTGGACCGGGTGTACAAAGAGACCTGCGCGAAGTATAAGGTGAAGGCTATCGAGTATTTGTACGGCACCATGATCGAGATCCCCCGTGCCTGTCTTACGGCGGACAAGATCGCCAAGACGGCAGAGTTCTTCAGCTACGGCACGAACGATTTAACGCAGATGGGCTTCGGCTTCTCACGCGACGACATCGGGGGTTTCGTGCCCGATTACGTCGAGAAAAAGATCCTGCCCGCCGATCCCTTCAACATCCTGGATCAGGAAGGCATCGGCGAACTGATGCGCATCGGCACCCGTAAAGGCCGCGAAGGCCGCCCAGATCTGAAGGTGGGCATCTGCGGCGAACACGGTGGCGAACCTTCATCTGTGGAATTCTGCCACAGTTTGAAATTTAGCTACGTTTCCTGTTCACCCTATCGCGTGCCCATCGCGCGTTTGGCGGCGGCGCAGGCGGCGTTGAAGGAAAAAGGCGGCCAGGGACCAACGAAGGAGTAATGGGTTATCGCGCCGCTTTCTCACTTAGATCATGGATCACTAGAGATGGATCCGATCCGGAATTCACCGAACAATGACAGTTTTCGGGAGGTTCCGACTTGGGCTAACCGGCTCTTGTGGTCCATGATCATTTTATATCTCACCGTTTTTACTTTCAATTCTCTTACCCGCACCCGGCAATTCTCTTTCGACTCCATGAACTATGTGGACGTCGCCGCCAATATTAACTCCGGCCAGGGGATTTCCCAGACCACGGTTGGTTTCAATCAGCCGCAGTTGATGATGTTGGAGGCAGGCCCCACACCCTTCACCTCGCAACCGCCGCTATATCCTCTGACGATTGCACTGCTGAACCGCCTGGGGATTTCCCTTCAGAATGCTGCGCTGTTGATTTCGGCCCTGGGTTATGGTGTGATCATCCTGCTGGGTTATATACTGGCGCGGCGGAACTACGGCTCAACCGCGGCCATTCTCATCGCGGGGGTGTTGACGTACTATCCCCCCATGCGCTGGGTCTGTCGTTTCGCTTGGAGCGAACCGTTGGGTCTGACGTTTCTTCTTATGGCCTTATGGTTCATGACAAGCAAGCGAAGCAAGACGATCCATTTCACTTTTCTAATCGGCATCATCTGTGGTTTAGCCTTCGGGACGCGCTATGCTTTGGCTCCGCTGTTCGTTGTAGGTTTGGCGTATGCTTTTGTGCAAATGGAAATCCTGAGTCGCAAAGCGCTGCGGGCGGTAGTTTACAACCTGGGGTTTTTGATCCCGGCAGGCCTCGTGATCGGCCATAATTTTACGACTACCGGATCAATCATGCCTGCCACCAATCCTTCCAACTTGAGTTGGTTCGATCATTTTAAAGCCGCCTATTTGTCGCTGGCCGGGGAATATCTGGATAATAACGCGCACACGATGCAGATCGTTTTACTGAACGCGGTGATAATGGTGAGTGGTCTCTGGCTGGCGTGGAAACGCAGGTTAAGTCAAACCATCAGGTCCGTGTTTTTAAGTCCTGGTGGAATATGGGTGACGTTGTGGTCTGTCGGCTATTTCATTTTTCTGGTAGTTCAACAATCTACCTACAACGACCGCCTGGACACACGGCTGGTGGTTCCCGCAGGTATTACATTGGTCATCTTGGGGATAGCATACTTAACAGAAATTTTTCGGATTCGTTCCAGGCATGCTTTGATTTTCGCTCTGTTATTGGTGGCTGTGCGAGTCGGCGAGGAGACTTCCAAAGCGTTCCGCACGCCACCCCGTAGTATGGAACGCGAAATCGCTTCTTCCGCCCGATTAACCTGGATCAAGCAACATACGACCGTCCGCGATCTGATCATGGGCGACAATACCATGGATTTGCCTTTCTATTTCGGTTATAACCGAGTGTTATCATTTTCCCCCTACCCGCATTCGGATTACCTGGATTACAAAGGCCTGAAGGCTCTGGCTGCTCGGCATGGTGCAGGAGCCGAATCGTTCTACCTCGTTTTACGGGATGCAGGCAAAGAAGAGGTTTGGCGGAAGGATTACGGTAACTTCATAACCGATTTGGTCTCCGGTAAGCTGGAAAGGTATCACGGAATCGTGCTAAAGGAACGAATACAGGACGGATATGTTTTTCAAATGGAACGAATGACTTCATGGCCATAGCGGAATATACCCTTCAAGATCTCGGTTGGGACGATTCCTTCGTGGAAGCCTTTGCCGAACTGAAGGAACCGGATCATATAGCGGCTCGGGTGGCAATCGAGCATCGCAAGAGCTACTTGGTTTACACGCCCGGCGGGGATTTCGGGGCCACGATCTCCGGTCGCCTGGCACATACGGCTCGTTATGAGGCCGAACTGCCGAAAGTGGGAGACTGGGTGACGGTGAGCCGTCCCGACGAAGTCGGTCCGGCGATCATCCACAACGTGCTGAAGCGCCGAAACAGTTTTGGCCGCAAGGCGCCCGGCAAGCCACAGGACGAACAGGTCCTGGCCGCCAATGTTGACGTCGTTTTCATCGTCCAGGGCTTAGATCGCGGTTTTAACCCCCGCAGTCTGGAGAGATACCTGGTGACCGTGCGTGAATCCGGCGTGGAGCCGATCACCGTCCTGAATAAAACGGATATTAGCTCGGAAGTGAGCCTGGTTCTGTCGCAGGCTGAAAGCGTTGCGCCGGGGACGCGCGTTATTGCCACCAGCGCCTTGACGGCTGAGGGGGTGGATTCCCTGCGTCCCTTGTTGTTACCGAGAAAGACTTATGCCTTCGTCGGGCCGTCTGGGGTGGGAAAATCCACTCTGATCAATCGGATGCTAGGCCGGGAAGCTCAAATCACGCGCGAGGTGCGCCTGATTGACGCCAAGGGAATGCACGCCACCACCCATCGCGAACTGTTGATGATGCCGGGAGGTAGTCTGCTGATTGATACTCCCGGCATGCGCGCGTTTCAATTGTGGGGCGGGATTGAAGGTTTGAACGAGGTGTTTCCCGATATACATGAGCTGGGAGTGAATTGCCGATTCCGCGATTGCAGTCACACTGTGGAAGCGGGTTGCGCCGTGCTGGAAGCCGCGGAAAGTGGGAAGCTCAATCCCGAACGTCTGTTGAGTTATCAGAAACTGAGCAAAGAATTGGAATACCAAAAGTCAAAGTGGGACGCCACCGCCCGGCGGGAGAAGCAACGTCGCTCTCGCGAACTGGGGCGAGCCATCAATCGGTACCACCAACGCAAGAATGACAATGATAAATAACCAGTCGCTCCTTGTGACGCCTAGATTTTAAAACAAGGGCCAATTGATCCTCCCCTCCCTCTTTGGTTACCGCCATGCTTGAATTCCCCATCAGCGGCGTGACGACATACTGGTGGCTGCCGGTCGTCGTGGCCTTCTTCGTTTCCGTGCTCTCGTCCACCGGGGGGCTTTCCGGCGCTTTCCTGCTGCTGCCTTTCCAGGTCAGTTTTCTGGGTTTCGTTGGTCCGGCCGTCACTCCGACCAACCTTATTTTCAATATCGTGGCCATCCCCAGCGGAGTGTTTCGCTACTACCGCGAAAAGCGCATGGTCTGGTCGCTGGCTGGTGCTATCATCATCGCTACGTTGCCGGGGATCTTCATTGGCGCTATAATACGCATCAAATTTTTACAGGACCCCCGAGCTTTCAAGCTCTTCGTCGCGGCGGTGCTGCTGTACATCGGATCTCGGCTCGTGATGGATCTCTTACGCAAACCGGCCCACTCATCCCCCCCTTCTCAAGGGGAGCTTGGGAGATCTGCCGAGCCGTTTCATGTGACCAATCAACATGTGAATCTGAAAACTGTCGGGTATGAGTTCGAGGGCAACCAATATCGCGTACCGACCTGGGGATTGATGCTCCTGAGTTTCATCGTGGGGATCATCGGCGGGACGTATGGTATCGGCGGCGGAGCCATCATCGGGCCGTTTTTGGTGGCGGTGTTCCGGCTGCCGGTGCACACGACGGCCGGAGCCTCATTACTGGGGACATTCATCAGCTCGGTGGCCGGAGTCGCGGTCTTCGCCTTGATCGCGCCGCTTTTTGCTTCGACCGGCCTGGCCATTACGCCCGACTGGGCGTTGGGAGCTCTGTTCGGCGCCGGCGGAGCAGTGGGGATGTATATCGGCGCTCGATTGCAACGGCGGCTTTCGGCTCGCCTGATCAAGGCCATCTTGATGATCCTGCTGCTGTCTATTGCTATCAGGTATGTGGTGGAAGTGGTGGGGTAGACTTCTCTGGCGTAGAAATTGCTTCAGAAGATAAGTAGATAGAGTCTCTCGCAATCACCTCGACATTTCATACAGTGTGCTCTTTTATGGTAATCCAAACGGGAACCTCTCGAGCGGGCAAGCTATTCTTAGTCGTTCTATCTCTGCTGATTGGCTCAGGCATTCAGGCGGCCAGTTACTGCCTCGAGTTCGGCGACAGTTGCGACGCCTTTGTCACTGTCCACTATTCTCAAGATTTCGACTTCCACGGGCCATTCACGGTCGAATGCTGGTTTACGGTTGCCGGACATTTAAAGGGTGATCATGTTGCCTTGGTGTCAACTTTCGGGGCAGACCAGAAGAGCGGAATCGGCTGGCAGATCGGCTTATTCCAACCGGAATCAGAAGCTTTACCAACTAAAGCCATTGGAGCTTATTTCGATGATTTCCCTGCTCTGTACGCTCCCTTTGACCCGGTAAAAAATCATTGGTATCATCTGGCTTTGACATACAATGGCAGCATGGTTCGATTATTCTTGGATGGGGAGATGATTCAAGAATTGGATGCAGTTATCAGGCCTCATCAAAGCAATGAGGCACTAACGCTTGGAGGGCAATGCGCAGCCTTTCGCAACCGTAACTTGAACGGCCGGTTGGATGAAGTCCGAATTTCCAGTATCTGCCGATATACTGAAGATTTTATCCCTAAGGATTTTCACGATCTGAATAACAACACCGTAGCCTTGTGGCACTTCGATGAAGGGCGGGGGGATACAGTTTACGACGAAGGCCCGCACGGCCATCACGGGATCATTCACAGAGCCCAATGGATCAAATTATCTGGAGATGAACTGCGCCCCTTCCAACATATCCAATCTTCTCTATTAGCGCAACGCAACTTTCTTCTTGTTGGAATTCTAATCACCTTAGCGCTTGCTGGAATCTGGTTTGTTGTTTTCAGGAAAAGACTTCATGCCTCCGCCAGTGCAACGGAAAATCAGAATCACTTGAAGCAAACTTCTTCTTGGGTGTTCCTGGCTCAGCGCATGACGCATCAGATCAAGACGCCTCTGTCCACCATTCTGATGTCGCTGGAACGTATTCAGCAGATTTACCAGAAAAAGCTTCCTCCGGAAGATTGTCAGAAGGCCGATGCTTACGTGGAAGGAGCAACCACGGAAATCAAGCGCCTGATTGATTCTTCCCGGGCGTTCATGCAATTCCTGAAGATCGAAGCGCCTGCTTTCGAGTTAACGGATTTGTCTTCGTTTCTGGATCAGTTCTTGCAGAAGTACAAGATGCGCATCAGCCCGGAAGTGTCCTTGGAGACGGATTTCCAACTAGATCTTCATGTGAATCTGGATACCACGCTGATGAACATGGTACTGGAAAATCTGCTAGACAACGCCTTGAAGGCTATTGACGGAAAAGGGATTATCCGTCTGTCCGCGTATGGATCAGAAGAGGTATCTCCCTCCGATCAGCAGATTAACGGAAAAGCTTTCATCGAAATCGAAGACACCGGCCGGGGGATGTCCGCGGAGTTGGTTGCTAAAGTCTTCCAACCGTACACGAGCAACCAAGCCGAAGGCACGGGGCTGGGCCTGTTTATTGTGCGCCGTATTGTCGAAGATCATCAGGCGCGAATCCGGATCATCTCGCGTGAAGGGCTGGGGACGAAAGTTATATTGGAATTAAACCGCATGGCGCAAGGAAAGTGCCTTGGATAAGCAATACAAAGATATCAAAATCCTGCTGGTCGAGGACGACCTGAATTTCTCCTCCTTCCTGAAGGAGGAGTTATCCACCCACCTGGGCCTTGAAATTCTGCCGGTGTACCGGGGCCGGGAAGCGTTGCAGAAAGCCTCCCGAGAACGCTTTGACCTGATCATCCTGGACTTGAAATTGCCGGATGTGGAAGAGAGTAATCTGCTGGAAATTCTGAAGGGGTTGCGGCAAATCAATCCTGAAGTTCCCATCATTGTCCTGACCGGGGAAGGCAAGATCAAGCACGCCGTGGAAGCCATCAAGGAGGGGGCTTACGATTTCCTCGAGAAACCGGTATCCTTCAACCGTCTGTTGATCCCGCTGCGCAACGCTCTGGACATGGTGGAATTGCGGCGCGAGAGAGACAGGTATCAGGAACAGATCAAGGGGCAGTTCAAGCTGATCGGATCCTCACCCGCCATAAAGGAAGTCATCCGCCGAATCCTGAAGTGCGCTCCCACTAAAAGCCAGGTGCTGATCACCGGGCCGACGGGGGCGGGCAAGGAACTGGTCGCCAAAGCCATCCACCAGGCTGGCAACCGGGCGCAGGAGCGATATGTCAAAATCAACTGCGCGGCCATCCCGAAGGAACTGCTGGAGAGTGAACTTTTCGGCCATGTCAAGGGATCATTCACCGGAGCGCTGAAGGATCAGCCGGGCAAGTTCCAACTGTCAGACAGGGGCACGATTTTCTTAGATGAGATCGGCGACCTGGATCCGGCCGCCCAAGCCAAGATCCTGCGCGTATTGGAGGACGGAGAATTCAGCCCGGTGGGAAGCGACAAGACCTTGAAAGTGGACGTCCGGCTGATCTCGGCCACAAACAAGGATCTTCAGGAGATGGTGAAACAAGGCACGTTCCGGGATGACCTCTACTACCGCCTGAGCACGGTCAAGATAGATATTCCCCCCCTGCATCATCGAGCTGAGGATATCCCGCTCCTCGCGCAGGAATTCCTGAGCCGTTGCCTGGAAGAAAACGGACTGGCGGCGAAAGAGTTTTCCGCGGAGGCTCTGACGGAACTGACGCTTCACGATTGGCCGGGAAACGTACGCCAGTTGAAGTCCACGGTAGAATATCTGTGCATTTTCAGCGAAGCGCCTCAGATCACGGGCCGAGATGTGGCCGGAGCGCTGCAACAAAACCAGGCCGCTCGGTACAGCGATGATTTCCCCAGCCTGCGCGAGGCCACGCAGGATTTCCAGCGCAAGGTCATCATCGCGCGGCTGTCGAAGAACGGCTGGCACATAGCCGAGACCGCTGATGAGCTGGGGATCAACCGCACCCACTTCTACAAGAAGCTGGAGGAGCTGGGGATCGAAAAGCCGTAGAAACGATTTCGGTTTTTCCCGACAAATCGGCTGAAAATCTGTCGGGATTTTGCGACAAAAGGGAAGGCGCTGGAACGCACTTCCTTTATTTTTTCTTTGGCATGAGGGTTGCTTTAAATACTGGTTAGAAAATGTCACCCTGAAACCAAAAGGAGAAAGAAATGAAAATGATTAGAATAGTTTTGATGCTACTTTCCGTGGCAATCTTGGGTTCAGCCAGTCACGCCACCGATGTTTCCGGGCCGGTCACCGGTACCTGGACGACGGCTAACAATCCTTACAATGTAACCGATTCAATATATGTACCAACCAACCAATCCTTAATAATTCAACCCGGTGTGCAGGTAGTATTTCAGGGGCACTATAAGTTCATCGTCAGTGCAAATGCAACCCTGAAGGCTTTGGGAACACAGCAGGATTCCATTCGCTTTTATGCGGCCGATACTTCCGTAGGTTGGTGGGGAATTAGGTTTAATTCAGCATCGGATTCATGCCGGTTGGAATATTGCTATTTTACTAATGGCAATGCAACTGGAGGATTTTCTATTGATGGTTTAGGTGGCGCTGTATTTAGTGAAAGCACTAATATCTACATCGCTCACTGCACCTTCAGTAATAATTACACTAATTACTCTGGGGGTGCGGTTTGCATCCACGGATCATCCAATGCACAGATGTTTGATTGCCATATAACAAATAACTCAACGACGACTGCAGGTGGAGGAATTGATATAAGTGGTCCTGCAGCAATATTGCATCTAGAGAATTGCCTAATAACCGAAAATTCGACAGCAGGATATGGTGGGGGAATTGTCTCAAGTGGTGATGTGACGATTACCAATTGCACTATCGCAAGCAATACCGCCGGAGCTTATTGTGGGGGTGTTAACGGATCTGCTTCAATTTTCAACAGCATCGTGTTTCTCAATTCAGCACCTACATATCCACAGATGTCGTTAAGTGCCAACGACACAGTAAATTACACTAACGTCCAAGGCGGATGGCCTGGAACAGGTAATTCTGACGAGCCCCCTCAATTTATCGAAGGGTATCACCTTAGCCAGGATCCTTGTCAGCCCGGTATAAATAATCCCTGTGTAAATGCTGGTAATCCAGCTTCTCCCATGATTACCGGGACAACACGCACGGACGGAGTTCAGGATGCTGGCATCGTGGATATGGGGTATCATTATAATCCTCCGGTCCCTCCACCGCCACCATCTCTCGTAGAAATCACTCTAACACCCGTCAATCCACCGATTGTCATCCCGGCTCAAGGGGGCAGTTTTCAATTTGATGTTCGCTTGGAAGTTCCCGGTGACTCTTCTGCTACTTTCCAAGCCTGGATTATGCAAATTACTCCGAGTTGGTTGTGGCAGGGACCGATGCTGGGACCAGTAAGCTTGACTCTACCGGCGTATGCTGCGGTTGAACGTCGTCGCACCCAGAATGTACCTAGCACGGCTCAACCTGGAGTCTATACTTACATTGGTTATGTAGGCATATATCCCAACGCCAAATGGGATTCGAGCTTTTTCACTTACACCAAGCTTGCTTCTGGGAATGGCCCCATTGTAGTCAATACTTGGGAGAATTATGGCGAGCGCTTCCCCGGCGAGATCATGGCTTCGGTTTCACCCCAACCGAGCCAGTTTATCTTGCAAGACGCATATCCCAACCCCTTCAACCCGACCACAGCTATAAGCTACAAGCTACAAGCCTCAAGCTACGTCAGCTTGAAAGTTTATGATTCTGCCGGAAAGCTTGTTACGACGCTGGTGAACGGATGGAGAGAAGCCGGTTCGCACGACGTTACCTTCGATGGATCGAATCTATCTTCGGGGATTTACTTCTGCCGGATGCAGGCGGGTCAGAATACAGAAATGCAGAAATTGGTCCTCATGAAGTAAGGGTCGGAGCAGCCGCTGATCCTTCAATGAGAAGGGGTGGCCTGCACATTGCGGGCTGCCCCTTTATACGTATTTTATCACAAAGGCTCGGAATCATCTTCCCGAGCCTTTACATTTACCTCTAACCGAAACCAATCTTACTTCACCGAATACAACACTTGCTCCGTTTCGCCTCCATCCAGCGAGGTGGCTTTCAAGCGCGTCGGGTAATCAGCGTTGGCGAAGATCGGAAGATTGGAACCGAACGGCAGAGAATATACTATTACTGATTCTACTGGCTGGCCTTTCAATGTAGCCGGTGCAAACTTCCACTTTTCCACCGCCTGCACGGCGCTGGAAACGGCCATCGGCGAGGTGCGGTACAGGATGTGCGCGCCCTTGACCGAGCCGTCGGTTGCCACCGTAATTTCCAGCGTGACGAAGCCTTCGATCAAGCGGCCGGGCGAGTATTCCACTGGTTCAGGGCGCACCGAAGATACAAGGATAGGCGCGGTGGCGAATTGATCCGCTGCCGGTTCAGCGGCTTGGATAGCGCCAGCCCAGAGCGCCATCAGCAAGCCTAATATTACGAAACGTTTCATAAGTCCTCCTGATAACAATGTCTATTTAAAGTTGTTTGCACAACCTTTTTAATCCCCCTGTTCCCCTTTTTAAAGGGGGGAGTAAAGGGGATGACGTAATTTGATTATGCTTCACTCTCCGCCAGAACCAGTTCCGGTACGGTTTGCGGTGCTGGGACCCGCTGGCGGCTGAAGCGATCCATGAAGGTGTACATCACCGGAACCAACACCAGCGTCAGCAGCAGCGAGGAGGTCAGCCCGCCGATGATGACGACGCCCATGCCGGCGCGCATGTCCGATCCTTCACCCAGAGCCAGCGCCAACGGCATCATCCCTAAGATCATGGTTAGCGTGGTCATCAGGATGGGTCGCAGACGCATTGGGCCGGCGGTCAGCAACGCCTGGCGCATGTTCATGCCCTGAGCGCGCAGTTGATTGGTGAAGTCCACTAACAGAATGCCGTTCTTGGTCACCAGCCCCATTAAGATCAGAATGCCGATCATGGAGAACATGGACAGGGTGTATCCGGTGATGGCTAATCCCAGCAGCGCGCCGATCAGCGACACCGGCACCGAGAACATAACCGTGAAGGGATGGATATAGCTTTCGTACAGCACTACGAGGATCATATATACGAACAAAACCGACAGTAAGATGGCGCGAATCATGTCGGTCATCATCTCGCGCATGTTTTCCACGTCGCCAAAAGCGAAGAAACTCACCCCCGCTGGCGGCGAATACTTGGCCATTTCTTGGTCGAAGTCGCCCTGCACTTCACCCAACGAACGACCCACCACATTGGCCGAGACAGTCACCAACCGCTCGCGATCCTTGCGGGTAATGGAAGAGGGGCCGCTGGTGCGATCTATTCGTGCCACGTCGGCAAGCTTCACCATCTGCCCCGCATGGTTCTTGATCTCGATACCCGTCACCAGGGCGGGGTTATTGCGGTAGCGCGGGGCGAGGATGGAGCGCACATCCACCTCCACTTCGCCGGTGCGGAAACGAGTAACGACGTAGCCGTTGACGGCATTGCGCAGCGCCATAGCTATTTCACCGGGCGTTAACAAGCTATTGGCCGCTTTCTCTCGATCCACCACCACTTGCAGTTCCGGAGATCCCAGCTCATAGCTGGTTTGCACATCCCGTGATCCGGGCACATTGCGCAGCACGGACATGGCGTAATCAGCCGCCACTTGCACGGAATCCAGATCCTGTCCGCGGATTTCGTACTGGATGGGCGCGGCATTGGCCATGCCGAATATCCCGATGTCGCTGATCGTCACTTCCAGGCCGGGCAAATTTTTCGCATACGCGGCGATCTCATTCTGAGTCAATACCGTCGGCTTGCTCCGCTCGTTGCGGGATTTCAGTTTCACCTGGATGGCTCCCAGGCGGGGGTTGGCTTCGAAGCCGTGTTCGCTCTCTTGTTGTCCCACCACCGTCAGCACTTGCTCAACGTCGGGCAAACCCAAAATATACTCTTCAAGCCGGGAGACAGCGGTGTTGCTCTCTTCCAAGGTAGTGCCCAGAGGCATCTTGGTGGCTACGGCAAACTCGCCTCGATCAGCGGCGGGTACGAAGTCGGCGCCGATATAACCCAAAGGTACCAACGCGAGCGATCCGACCATCATAAGGGAGGTGATCAGCACGACCGCCAGCCGGTGATCTAATGCCCAGGTTAAAACACTGCGATAAAACTGCTCCAACCCGGCATACCAACGTTCGAAACGGCGCTTGAAGCCCTGCATCCACTTTTCGCCTTCCACATTCTGAGCGTTATTCAAGCGGCTGGAAAGCAACGGTGTGATGGTGAAGGATACCAGCAGTGACATCAGCACCGCGGTCACGAAGGCAATGGAAAATTCCCGAAAGATGTTGCCCACCAACCCGCCGAGAAAAGCCACCGGCATGAAAATGACCACATCCACCAACGAGATGGAGACGGCAGCCAGACCGATTTCGTTGCGCCCTTGGATGGCGGCTGTAGCAGGATCAGAACCTTTCTTCAACCAGCGATGAATATTCTCCAGGACGACGATGGAGTCGTCCACCAGTACGCCGATAACCATGCCCATGGACATCATCGTCATCAGATTAATGGAAAATCCGAACATGGCCATGGAGATGAAGGTCGAGATCAGAGAAATGGGGATGGCCACCAGCACGATCAGTGAGTTCCGCAAGGAATGCAGAAAGACCAGCAGCACCAATGCCACGACAATCAGCGCTTCAAAGATATTCCGCTTCACTTCGGCGATGGCATTGCGGGTAAACTGCGTGATGTCCTGGGCCACCTCGAATTTGATCGAGCCGCCGTATTGTTTCTCCAGGGAGGTTAGCTCTTTGCGAATTTTCTCGGCCGTTTTGACGCTGTTGGCTTGAGACTGCTTGACAATCTGGATCCCCAGGGCTCCGGTTCCCGCCAGGCGCGCCAGGGAACGGTCAGCTTTGATAGTATCGGTCACGGCGGCCACGTCACGCAGGAAGATGGCGCCGCCGGTCGGCAATGGCACGCGGGTGCGCTCGATCTCTTCCAAGGTGGCATACTTACCGGCCACACGGACGGAGAAATCCTGTGATTGGCCGTAAACTTTACCGGCCGGTACATCCAGGTTGTCCGCAGTCAGAATACCGTTTAAATCGGCCAGTGAAAGGCCGTGCGTTTTCAGCTTTTCCGGATCCACGGCGATTTGAATTTCACGCTCTTCGGCGCCCGATAAGGTCACCTGGCCGACGCCGTCTATCTGCTCTAAGCGTGGCTTGATCTTCTGATCCACCAGCGTGAATAAATCCGCTCCCGATAATTGGCTGCTGACGGCCAGACGCAGGATGGGCAACGCGCCCATGTCAGATTTAATCAGTTGCGGTTCTTCTGCATCGTCGGGTAACTGGGCGCGCGCCGCATTGATCACCCGTTGGGTTTCTTGAGTCACGACGTCCGCGTTGGCCGACATGTCGAATTCCAACACCATGACGCTGACGTTTTCCCGGTTGTAAGTGCGGATGTGCTTTAGCTTATTCAAGGAAACGACGGCGTCTTCCAACGGTTTGGAGACCATGGTCTCCACTTCCTTGGGGCCTGAACCCGGCCAGACCGTTACTACGGTGACCCAGGGCCAGTTCATGGATGGCAGCAGGTCCACCGGCAGCCATTGGTAGGAGATCATGCCCACGATTACGATAGCCAGGAAAAACATGGCCAGCGAAGCGGGGCGCTTCAGTGAAAGTTGGGTCAACGTCACGGCTGCACCCCCTGCACCATCACCAGGTTGAGGCGCGAACCGGTCGAAAGATTCTGATTGCCGGTGGTGATCACGGTGTCGCCAACAGCCAGACCATCCACTGCTACGCGATCACCGACTGACCCAATCATGCGCAAAGTCACTTTCTGGGCGACCGAACCGCCGCGAGCCAGAAACGCCACCGTGCGGCCGGCATCAGGCAACAAGGCTGCGCGAGGCAATAGAATGGCGCTGTCGGTGGGCGCTGTGGCGATGACGGCACGCGCGAACATGCCCGAACGCAATCTGTCATGACCCGCCAGACGCAGCTCCACCGGGAAGGCGCGGGACCCCGGAATTGCCCTACTGCCCACGCTGGAAACCTTGCCCTCCATAGTATCGCCCAAAGCTTCGATGATGATCGTTGCTGGCGCATCGGGTGTCAGGTATTTCACGTCATTCTCGGAAATCTGCACGTTCAGTTTCAGGGATGATATATCCACAAGCTGCGCGACCGGCATGCCGCGTTCCACCATCTGACCCACTTCGGTCAGGCGGCTGGCCACTGTGCCGGCAAACGGAGCCCGGATGGTGGCATCATTGTAAGTCTTCAGCGCCATGCGGTAACCTACTTCGGCGCTTTTGGCCCCCAGCCGGACGTTCTCGATTTCGGATTGGGAAATGCTGTTTTCCGCAAAGAGCCTCTCCAGGCGTTCCAGATCCATCGTCGCCTTGTCATAAGCGATTTTGGCGCGCTCGGATTCCAAGCGATAGAGTTCGTCATCCAGCCTCACCAAAGGATCGCCTTTACGGACGGCGTCGCCCACGTCTACCAACACTTCCATAACCCGGCCGCCGGTTTCGGCGGCGATTACGGATTCCCGGTTACCCGTTAATGTGCCGGTTTCGGTAATGTGACGGATAAATGTTTCCGGTTGGGCCACCATACCCTGGACGGTTACCACGCCGGTGTAGGCGTCTTTTAAGGAATCTGCTTTGCTCTGGCGAACCATACGGCTGATCACAATGGTACCTGTCAACAACAGCACGATCGCTATAATATATTTCACTTTCGACATTATTGCTCCTATAATCAAGGATGTCATTCAAGTTCTCAAGGATGTCATTCCAGCGAAAGCTGGAATCTAGCTGTTTTAGGTCCCCTTTAATTTGTATATGGCTTTAATCCCAAAGCCATTCGCGCGTCGGCGGCGGCTGACAGGCGGTCGTAACGAGCCTGTGCCAGTGCGACGCGAGCTACCAATTCATCCAAACGCGCGGCATCCATTTCCAAGGGGGTAATTTGACCTTGGGCAAGTTTGGTCTGCGCGATGCTGCGCGCAGCCTGGGCCTGACTGACCGCTGATTGAGCGGCTTCTTCGCTGCTTAGGGCAGTATGATAAGAACTGGAGGCGGCTTCGTACTGCAAGCGCGCACCGCGTTGCGCCTGCGTCAGATTCAGTTGCGCTCGCTGCCAGTCGGAGCGCGACTGTTGGGCTTGGCCGGCGACCTTACCGCTGGTCCACAAGGGGATGGTCAGGGCGATGCCACCGTACACCGAGGAGACGTTGTTGCGCGGATTGATCGCCCATTCGTTGTTGGACCACATCCAGGAATATTTCACCTGGCCGGCCAGGATGGGCAGGCGCGCGTTACGATTGATTACGTAGAGATTGCGATACATGTCAGTCAAGTCGCGCAAAGCTTCCAGGTCGTCACGGCTCTCCAGGCGGGCCACCGAAGTATCGTCGCCAACCGCTAACAGGTAATCGGACAGCGATCCTTCGATGGTCAGCGCGGTGTCCACGGGGACGCCCATCAGCTCTTTTAATGATAATTCCGCCAGGCGCAGATTGTTCTGAGCCTGCTGAAATTGTGGAATTTGATTGTTGGCCTGCACCTGAACACGCAGCACGTCATAGTCGGACATCATCCCCACGTCACGCATGCGTTGTACCCGGCGCAGAGACGAATCGCTGATCGCCAGACTGCTGCGGCGCGCCTCGACGACTTCGCTCAGCAGCAGCACCGTCCAGAATCGCTTCGCCAGGTCCAACTCGAGGGATCGGACGGTATTGCTGAGCAGATGATCGTTGGATTTACGTGCTGCCCAGGCGGCGTTCAGGCCCGCACCCACCCTCCCGAAAGTGAACAGGGGTTGATTCAAAGTCGCTTCGGCCAGGGCGCCGTTATCCTGTTGCATTTGCACCGGCATGGGTTCAGAAGAGCCGGGGGGAGTGAAGAACACCACCGACGGCTTCCAGTAAGTTTGCAGGGCGGCTGTGACTTCGACCTGCGGCAGAGCGTTGGACCAGGCTTCGGTCACCTGGCCGTTGATCTTCATGCGATCTAAGCGCGGAGTCTCCAGGCGCAGGGAACGCTGCCGACCCAAGTTTAAGGCCTCATCCAACGTCAGGCTGTAAGTGATCCCAACTTGCAGAGCCAGGATTATGAGAGTAAGCGTCATTAATTTGAATTTCATTTTTTCTTCGCGAGGGGTTTTTTCTATGCGGTAGTCGGGGTCGTCCTCGACTCCGACGAGTCTACTCTATTCGCGCGTCCCGGGCGGCTCTATCGTGCAGCCGGCCGCCCGGGACATCTATATAAAACTTCGGGCTTAGAAGGTCCCGAAGCGGAGCGACAGTCCTGCCACCGGCCCAGCGGCATCATTGTTGCTCAAGTCGTTGATGGTTACGCCGTTGACGAAACGGTATCCGGCGCCCAGATCGGCGCGCAACCAGGTGGTGAGGTTCAATTCGGCATGAACCATCGGCTGCACAAAGAAGAAAGCGTCGCGGTGATTTCTATTCCAATCGTTCTCTTCGTCTTCCCAGACGGCGTTATCGGTCCAGGTGATTGCGCCGCCGCCGATCAGTGCGTCGGCAGTCAGGTGCAGCATATAATCGCTCTTAAAGACCACGCCGACCAAAGCACCACCATATCCGAAATCATAGCGCATATTTTGTCCGTTGCCAACGGTTAGAGCGTCCGGCGCTGGAACGCGAGTCGCGAATCCATAACCAGCGCCACCCAGATAGAGAAGATGGTTGACAACGAAGGCGCCCTGGCCGCCCACCAACACGCCGTCCACGCCGTTGAAGCGACTGTACATCACGGCCGGGGCACCGAAACCTCCAAATTGGAATGAACCATCTATTAGGGTTCTCTCGGCGGCATTGGCGGTAATGGCCAGACTCAGCACTGTTAAAGTTATAATCATTACGCGTTTCATGGTCTTGCTCCTTGGTGATTGATGTGAACTATTTATTGCTCAGGCCTTCGGCCTCTTATGATGAGATCGGATCAGTTTATGCAACGCCTCCAATATAGTGTTAGCCCGCAATGGTTTGGGGAAGAAGCAACAGCAATGCTTGCCGATGGTTTCACGGTCAGCCGGCTGAACTTCGTGGCCGCTGATCATGATGACGGTGGCTTCCGGGTTGATCTGATGGATTCTTTGCACCACTTCTAATCCCGATATTTCCGGCATACGCAGGTCGGTGATAACGGCGTCGAATTTCCCGGAAAGGTATTGTGTCACCGCGTCCAGAGGATTTTGGTAAGCTTCGGTTTCAAATCCGCCCTGTTGTTCCAGCATCATCTTTAAGCCCGCCAGGGAAAGGGGATCGTCGTCTATGATCATGATTTTCATTGGTATTCCTTTTTGCTTTCCGCAGATCACTAAAAGCAAGGGGTGTGCCAAACACAGACACACCCATTATCATATTGTAATTACGATATTTATGCTAATGTAATGGCAGTATCTGCGGAGCCGTTAGGCTCTGTGGAACCGGCTCTGTGGAACCGGGTGGATCTGGAGGACCGGGGGCACCAATGGCTCGTGAAATTCAACCTATCAACGGATGCAACACTTTGCACTTGATTTTTAGGGAAAGATTCATTACTATTATAGCAGAACTCGATTAATATCCATCCATTGTGCGGAGGCACTATGTCGCGCATCTCTCTGAAGCTGGTTTGTTTGGCGCTTCTCATTCCAGCGTTATCCCTGGCGGCGATTAACCCGAATCCCAAGACCAAGGTTAAATCTTACCCCAATCGGAACGGCAGTGAACCGGTCACCGTGGGGATGGTGGCACCAGTCTATCCCTCTGTTCCGGTGATTGCGCAGACCGATATCATCGGCGATACCCAGATCGTAGGTATGACCTGGACTGAAAATCAGCACAACGGCACTTGCGGCCGGATGAACACCCTGGAATCTGATGGATGGCGTCAATTTTCCTGGATGAAGGGTGAAAATGAGGGGGCGAGCACGCGCCACATCTGGTGGAATGGCATTGATCCCAACGGGATACAAGTTTTCCCCGGATTCGGGGTGGCCGTTGAGGCTTCCCTGCGTGGCGGTTACGCGAGCATGGATGTGTTCTCCAACGGCGCAGGGATCGTGGGCTATCATGCCAGCATCGGGCTTCCCGGTGATTTTTATGTCATCAAAGCGTCGCCGGACATCATCCCGCACGCCGGGGCGTTTTTGGATTTCCAGGCGCCGCTCGTTTCCCCCACACTGGAAGTGGATTGGCCGCGCATGCAGATCAGCCAGAATGGCCGGTTGCACGTGATCGGGACACAATATACCGGGACTACAGGTCCACAAGAGCAATATTACATTGGGGGAGTCTATGATCCGACGATGATGTCCATCACCTGGGATCCCGCCTGGACTTACATGGACACGACGATGACCATCGCGGCGGACGTGGCCACTTCACCCGTGACCGGCAGCAATAAGATGGTTTTCGGGTGGGCTCACAACCGCGATCAGGGACTAACCCAACTTAACAACGATCTCTACTGCGTGATTGACGCAGACGGCTTGAATCCCAATTTTCAGCAGGCCGTCAATCTCACGCAGTTCATCCCGCCGGATCTGTCGCTGTTGCCGGACACGCTGTCGGCTGATAGAGATACTCTGCGGCTTTACACGGATCTCAACTGCTTCATAGATCACAACAATTTCGCTCATATCGCCTTCACCACGCGAAGCTTCTTTGAGATTGAAGGAACCTCTTACTATAACGCCTCCATCATCTGGCATTGGTCTGAACAATTTCCCGACACTTTCACCGTAATCGGCAACTACTACGCTTATAATAACAACATAGATTGCGGTGATTGGAACATGAAGGCGCAGCGTCCCAGCCTGGGGGAAGACGCTGCGGGCACGCTTTACTGCATGTACCAGGTGTTCGATACTGACACCCTCCACCTGACGGCTCCGCCTTTTATGATGCCATCCGGTGAAGTCTACATGACCGTTTCGGTTGACGGCGGCATGCATTGGGCGCAAGGGACCAATGTCACCAACACCATCACTCCCTTTAATGCTCAACCGGGCCGTAGCTATTCCGAACTAACCCCAACGATGGCCAAGAAAGTTGACGCCTATTGCCATATCCAATACGTGCTGGATCTCGATGCGGGAGATGTTGGCGCTTCACAAAGCGGCTGGACCAACAACCCGGTTAAATACCATCGCGTTCCGGTTTCACTGATCCCTACCACGCCATTGGTGACCAACATTCCGTTGCACGTCGGAGCTTTGTCGGGTGTGCCGCCGATTTCCCCGCAGGGTTCCGCGCCAACTACCTTTGCATTAAAACAGATCTATCCCAATCCGTTCAACTCGACGACCTCTATCACGTTTACATTGGAAGCCGCCGGAGAGATTTCTCTGGACGTCTTCAACAATCAAGGCCAAAGGGTGGCAAATGTGGCGAAGGGAACATTCGGGGTGGGTGAACACACGGTTGGATTCGACGCCGCTACGATGTCTTCAGGCGTCTACTACTGCAAACTGATTTCGGGAAGGCAATCGGTGCAGGAGAGACTGGTCCTGCTGAAGTAATTCTCAGCACAATACTGTCACAACTTCGCCGCTCGTTTTCTCATCGAGCTGCGCGTCAAACCCAGGTAGCGTGCTGCCTGGGTTTTGTTTCCACCGAATTTTTCCAGGGCGCGGCGCATGATCTCGCGGTTCAACGCTTCCAGATCCAGTTCTTTCTCCGGCAACGTGAAATTATCGAGTTTTAACGTCGGTGCGCCGGTAGCCGGTGTTGCCACGCCTTGAGTGATGAAGGCTAAATGTTCAGGTTTGATGCTCTCTTCGCTATAGAGCAGCGCCACTCGTTCCAGAACATTGGCCAGTTCCCTCACGTTGCCCGGCCAAAGGTAGGCTTCCAGCATCTGCCGCGCTTCCGGGGAAATATAGCGGAAAGCGCTCTGCTTTTGTTGGGCCAACCGCGCCAGGAACATCTGCGCCAGGTGGGCGATCTCAGGGCGGCGCTGGCGCAGAGGCGGCAATTGCACCATTCCCAAGTTCAACCGGAAATACAGATCCTGGCGGAACTGTCCCTTAGCCACCAATTGTTCCAGGTTGCGATTGGTAGCAGCCACCAGGCGTACGTCCAGATGCACGCGATTCCCGCCCCCCACGCGATACATCTCCCTTTCCTGCAAAACTCGTAAGAGCTTGGGCTGAAGATCCAGAGGCAGGTCGCCGATCTCATCTAAAAACAGCGTGCCTCCCTGAGCCAGCTCCAGTTTGCCGGGATTGCCGGTCTTGCGCGCTCCGGTGAAGGCCCCAGACTCATAGCCGAATAGCTCGCTTTCGAACAGCGTCGGAGCGATGGCGGGGCAGTTCAGCGAGACGAAGGGCGCCTCGCTTTCCCCGCGACCGTGGTGCACCAAGCGCGCCACGATCTCTTTACCCGTGCCGGTTTCGCCTTGAATCAGCACGGGGATCGTCCGGTCGTCGTGCAGCCGCCGGGTCAGTTCCACGATGCGGCGCATCTCAGATGAAAAAACCCCCACGTCGCCGTATCCCGGCACCGCTACAGTTTGACTGATGCCCAAACGAGGTTCTTGAGGCGTAGAAAGAGCCTCCGGCTGATGGGGTTCTTCTTGCCACTTGGCCAAGACCGCCGCCAGAGTCTCAGTTTTGACCGGTTTGTACAAGTAGTCGTAAGCGCCTTCCCGCAAGGCGGTGACGGCGCTGTCCACGTCGGCGAAGCCGGTCATTAGGATGACCGCGCAAACCGCTCCCGAAGGCAGCGCTTTGATTTCGCGCAGCAATTGCAGGCCGTCCATTTCCGGCATGCGGATGTCGCTGATGACCACCGGGAAGGGATCTTTCCGGAACAGCGCCAGCGCCTCGGCGCCGTTTTCGCATTCCACGACCTCGCATTCCATGGCCATGCGCAGGAAGAAGGATACGCCATGACGGCTCATGGGTTCGTCGTCAACTAAGAGCACTCGCATAGGGATTACTCATTCTCATGGCATTTGGGGATGCGCACCTGGAAAGTCGCGCCACCATCTGAATTGTTTTCGACGTGAACCGCGCCTTTGAATTTTTCCACAAACATTTGCACGATGGCTAAACCCAGACCAGTACCCCCCGCTTCCTTATCCGTCGAATAAAAGGGATCGAAGATCTTGTCCAGATCTGCCGCTGGCAGACCGACGCCGTTATCCCGGACCTCCAGGATCGCTTCATCGTCTTCGCCATAGGTACGAACCGATACAAACTTGTTTGCGTGGGCCACTTTATCCAAAGAGTTGATAGAGTTGCTGATCAAGTTGACGACGATCTGCTCCACCTGCAAGGGATCCGCGCACACCAGCAGCGGGCCAGGGTCCACATCAATTTTAAACCGGATGGCATGCGAGCGCACCCGTTGTTCCAACAGCAATAATCCCTGGCGCACGGGATCATTCAGATCCACCGAGGCTCCTTCGGATTGTGCCGGCGCCACCCAGAAGGAACGCATGTGCTGTATGATGTTGCTGATTCTCTCCGTGCCTTGGATGATATGATCAAGAGCGGTGTTGACGTGATCGGTCTGATCCAGCTTGCCTGCCTTGGCCATAAATTGAAGTGTTTCGGCGTGCAGCATGATGGCGTTCAGCGGCTGATTGATTTCATGGGTGATGCCTCCGGCCATGACCCCGATGGAAGCCATGCGCGCCGTTTTCTCGGCCAATTGAATGGCTTCGCGCTGCATGCGTTCAGCTTCCCGAGTATCCGTCACATCCATGGAATGGAGCGCGAGATGAATCTTCCCTGATTCTGTTTTGTAGGGTGTCGCCCAAACCTGCACCATCCGGGATCGGCCATCGGCGCGAATGATCTCGAATTCATACGTATCCTGGCTCGCTTGACCGGTATAGAGTTTCCCTAGCCGCCGGTTGATCTCCTCCAGATACGACGACGCCACTTGTTTACGAGCATCCTGTCCCAACACGTCTTCCGGTTCGGCTCCCAAGATTTCGATCCAACGATCATTGGCGAAAATCGTCACACCCTGATCGTCCAGAATGCCCACTCCGGCGACCGTGTTTTCAAACATGCTGCGGTAGCGGGCCTCACTCTCGGCCAACGCCTCGCGGCTGTGATCCAATTCGGAAATTTTGGTCTCCAGCGACCGATTAACCGCGGCAAACCGACTGCCCAGATAGGCTGACATGGAGAGCGACATGGCCAACAACACCAGCATAGGAGGGTATTCATGCCAGCTTTGTTGCCGGATCCAACCGAATTCGATGATGAGTTGATGCGCGACCATAGGAACCAGCAATGCAAATCCAATCCCGATGATCCAGATCCGTTCCAGGCGCAGCCTCATGGCGATCCAGAGCGAACGGACCAATTCGATGCAAGCGATCAGGCAGATGATGTAGGCTACCTGTGCCGTTGTCAACCACGCCGTCAGGCAACCCAGAATCAGCAATGCCAAGACCAACCGATCGCCCTTTTTACTGCTCAGCCCGCGAACCGATTGCATAAACCGCATGCCGGTCATAGCCATGACCACCAGCAAAACGCGGAAAAATATTTGGAAGTGATTCGCTTCAGTCAAAGTCCAACCAGGGATATACCAAGCGTGGACAATCAGCAGTGAAAAGAGCATAATGCTGGCGGAATAGGCCGCAAAATAGAGGTTTTCCCGACCCACCTTATAAGACAAAAAGAGCAGTAAATGCAGCGCCGTCAAGGCCAATCCCAGCCCGGCAATTAGACTCCAGCCGATGATGCGCAGATCGCGATCCTGCTTTAAAGCTTCGCCGGCCGATTTGCCCGCTCTCAGGAAGATCCTGAATCCGGGTTGCATCTCCAGGCGCACGACACCGCGATCGGAATGATTGGAATATCTGACAGCCAATAGATTGGCCTCATTCGGTTTTGCCTCCAATCTCACCGGTTCGAAGCTGTTGCAAATGCGAATTTCTTCCGAAGCCGCATCATCACCGACAGTTCCCCGTTCATAGACCAACAACCCATTGAAATATATCTCCAAAGCGCCCTGCTGTTCGACGGCAAGATATAAACCGGCGGTCGCCAGAGCGCTGTCCAGGTTCAAATGCAGGCGAAACCAACAAAGCTGAGTTTGTGAACCACCTGCAGCATCATCCGAACGAAACGCAGAGGAATGCGAAGTCCACTTTGAGTCATCATAGTCGGGCGAGGCCCAGAGGGGGTTATTACCAGAGTGGAAAAGCCAACCGTGTTCCAGGGCGTGGGGGTATTTCCCCTCTTCGAAATCAGATAGCGAGAGGGCTAATTGCCCGACCGGCGCAGATAAACAAGACGCAGCCAGTGCCAGGCTGATTAAAATCGTCCATAGTGGTCGTGCGCGCATATTCTTCTCAATATTTATTCAGGCTAACGACGGATCTCGCATAAAGATAAGACATCCGGCTGTCATTTTCAATTATACTCCGAGATATTTTTCTTGAGATAGGGTAATATGTCGGGGTCGCGGGCGACCCCGACTACGATTTTTCCCCCCTATCAAGGAGGGGTTGGGGGGGATAAAAAAAGGGGCGCACACCGTGCGCCCCTACTAGCGATTAGCAAGCAGCAACTATTTTAAAAGCATCATCTTCTGCACGGCGCTATAGTCTCCCGCCTGCATACGAACGAAATACAGGCCGGAAGAGAACTGCGATCCGTCGAAGGTGGCCTGATGTACCCCTGATTCCTGCATCCCTTCCGCCAGCGTGGTGACCAACCGGCCTGAAACGTCGTAGACTTTCAGACTGACGAATCTGGTCTCCGGCATGTTGTATCTGATAGTCGTGGCCGGGTTGAAGGGGTTGGGGTGGCACGGATCCAGGCTGAAACTGGCCGGCGCCAGGGTAGTCACTTGCGGTTGGTTCTCATACGGCGCAAAGCTTTCACCCCAGTTTGACCAGTTGCTCACCACCGGGTTGCCGTCGGCGGTCGTGGACTTGGTGTACTGGAAGCTCGAGCTGTCCCATTTGATAGCGCTGTAGATACCCACATAACCCCGGTAAGTATAAACACCCGGAGCTGCCGAACCCGGTACGTTCTGATTCCGCAGGCGCGACAATGAGACGCCTCCCGGCACGGTCAGGTTGACCGGCCCAAGCATGGGGCCTTGCCAGGTTCCGCCGGGGGTGAACTGCATGATCCAACCGTCAAAGGTGGCCGGACTGCTGCCGTTGTTGGCTACCGACACGTTGTAGCTGAAGGAGCCTCCCTGCGCGGGAATGACGATGGGTGGATTGATGGGAGTCAGAGTCACGTCCAGAGTGGGCGTACCGACCGGCGTCGTGTATAGAATGGCAAAGCCATCTACCAGCGGGTGGGCATACTGATCGTAGCCGCCATCAAACAAATACTGAATGCCGGTGGTTTCCGTCGCGTTCTCGATGCCCACCGTGCCTTCAGATTGGGCCGTACCCGACATATCCTTGTACTGCACCTTGATGCGGCCGTCATTGGTGCTGGTGGGATAGAACGCCGGATCGAACAGGATCACCTGGAAGGTCTCGAAATTATTGGTCGGTGAATACTGTTCGATGTGGTTATATTCCACGATGAAGCGATGGTTGGCGGCGTCGTACCAGCGCCACACCTTGCCGGAATTAGCGCGATGCGGCGATAAATCTTCCCAGTAGGCGGCGATCATTCTCTCGGGGCCGTCGCTGTTGGGAATGGCGGTATTGGAGTAGTCATCGGCGGCGATATTGCCCATGCCGATCCAGCCGTTGGCGGCTACGGTGAAGGTGTCGTAACTGGCGCCGTAATAGCGGAAGGCGAAAGGCAGGCCGTAAACGAACACTCCGTCATCGGTGGTGAAGGGCACCTGCGTTCCCAGACCGCCGGAATCCGCGCTGATTTCCACCCACTGGTAGAGCGGCATCTCGGGGGCATCGTAGGGATCATAGGCGCGGTAGCCATAGGCATCCGGCCCGGTGGGGTTGTACTGGAGGTCGCCGATGGTGATGCTGAAGGTGTCGTTGGCGGTGTAACCGCCGGCGCCCATAAAACTGACCGCCAGCAAAGCGACATGTTCCTGGGGGCAGGTGGACAGCGCATTGATGCCGAAGTTGCCGGTGGCCGAGGCGCCCGGATTGACCGAACCCAGGTTCACGATGTTCATGGTGATGCCGATATAGGGATCGGTTGAAGACAGAGTCATTTGCAGGAGGTTTACAACCGACGAACCTTCGTTGGTGATCGTGACGTCGATGTTTCCCGTTTCACCCGGATCGAGGTTGTGGTTGTTGTTTCCGGGCGGCGGATCGTTGATGTAATTATTGGTGTACTGCGCGTTCGGCGCGTGGGCGGTGACGACAAAATAGGAGCTCCAGGTGGAGTCGCCGCTGGTGGCGAGCAAGGTGAAGTTGATCGCGTGCATGTCGGGAACCGTACCCAAGGCCCGAATCTGGAAACCGTTGGCGACAGAGGCATAGGCATTGGCGGCGATATTTCCGACTGTGGCGGTGGAATCCAGTATGGTGACGTAGGCGTCGGTCGAACGGATTTTCAAGCTGACGTTCGACGCCAGAGACACGCCCACATTCTGAACCGTCATGTGTAGGTTGGCGGTTTCGCTGAAATCAAGCTGGCCGTTGGCGTTGCCCGTTGTGGTGTCATTGACCGCGCTGGAAGAGTAGACCACATACGGTCCCGAGGGCGGGATGATCTGCACTGTGCCTTGATAGGGGAGGTAATTGTGCTGGGTGGCCATGATGGTCATGACGCCCAACTGCGTCAAAGGAGCATCGAAAGCCACGGTGGCCAAACCCGAACCGTTGGCCACGCCCTGACCCAGGACCACGTTGTTAAGCGACATGGTGGCTAAGGCTCCGGGAGCCAGACCGGTAACCTGGAACGTGCTCGACCCCAGCAGGACGACGGGATTGTAAGTGGGATTGAAGACCATCGGCGTGGCTGTCCAGACGTCTAAGGTCGGATCGCCCAGTAAGTTCAATTCGTAGTAGCACCAGCGAATGGTGTTGTCGCTGGGGATCAGCCAGATGTTGTCCTCTTTGGAGTCGCCGTTCATCTTGCCCAGGGTGGTCAGGTTTTCGTGAAACAGGGCATCGAAGAACTGGCGATCGAAGTGCTGCGAGGGGCCGTTGGTGGTGGAAAGATCGCCCCAACCGTAACGGCTGTTGCATTCCCAGGCCACGGCGCCGTGCGCGATGGTGGTAAACTCTTCGCAGATGCAGTCAATGCCGTAACCGCCGCCGGTGCTGCGATTATCATAACTGCCGCTGTAGCAGGCCTGGCTGTATGCGATGAAGAAGTTGCGATTGACGCCGTTGTTGGTGAAGTTGACGTCGGTGATGTTGCTGGTGGAAAATTGCATGACGATACCCACATCGCCGTGCCCAAGGTGGTTCACCAGGTTAGGCCCCTGGTTCAGTTTAGGCAGAAGATCGCCCATAGCGCTCCAGTAGTGACCGGGGCGTTCATACAGAGTGTCTACGGCCATGTTGGCGGGAAATCCCACGGTGCCGTAACCCCAGTTGGTGGAGCCTAAGCGTATTTCTTCCTTATACGACCACGCCCAAATCGTCCAACCCAAATCTTCGCCGGTCATCAGCCCGGTTTCGATCTGGTCGCCGACTGGAGCATTTTCGTACATGGTGGTTTTGTTCAGGAAATGTTCGATTTCGGCGGCGGTATCGCCGCAGTTGCGGCCGATGTACACTTCGGCAAGGTAGTCTTCTTCGCCGGGTTCACCCCAGTGAGTGTCGCCGTCGGAGTTCCAGTTGCCGTCTAAGGCGGCGTAGTAGAGATCGGCGGCGATGTCATTGTCCGTGTATCCAGCCGCGCAGTAGAGTCCCCGATGGGGGATAAACTCGTTATCGCCGCCCAGGAAAACGTAACTGACGCCTTGATTGTGGTAGTAATCCTGGATGCACGCGCGGATCTTGGTCTGGTTGTCCGCGCCGGGGTAATTGGCGTAGATGAATTCGGTGGTGACGATCTTGGTCATAATGCCGGAACGCGTTTTGGCGTTGGCGAAATCCATATAAAGCGCTTCGGACGCTTGCGGAGTAATCAGCAGCATATCCCAGCCGTCGGGGCGGGAGGGTTCTTCATGCCCGTAGACAGAGATCGCCTGCGGGTTTTGCACGAGCTGCGCCAACCGTTGATTGGTCGTCTGGTTGACGCGCAGCATGGAATTAAAGGCTTCCTGGGAACGAGCGGTGGGGCGAGAGGTGACGGTCACCCGAATCCAGGGGTAGTACGCCAGTTCGCCGGTAACGGGCCGCCAGGTCACCGGGTGGACGGCGGCATAG
>JAGVQJ010000188.1 GCA_020051775.1 Calditrichota bacterium
AGACCGACAGACAGGAATGTCTGTCCTCCCAAATAGAGACCGACAGACAGGAATGTCTGTCCTCCCAAATAGAGACCGACAGACAGGAATGTCTGTCCTTCCCTTGAAAGCCGCCATTGCGATGGAAGAAGAACTCAAAATAACCAGAAGACATTTGCCTCATTGGGAATTGAAGGGTGCGATATATTTCATAACATTTAGAGTCAAGCGAACACGGTTTTCTTTGACAGAAATAGCCTTGGTACTAAACCACATCAAGAAAGGGCATGGCTCCTATTATCAACTTATTGCAGCGGTCGTTTTGGCAGATCATGTACATCTAGTGCTGAAACCATTGAAAAATATCAGCCTGAGTAGTATTTTAAAAGGAATGAAGGGAACATTATCACATGAAATCAATCAGATCCGAAGCACTCAGGGGACAATATGGCAGGATGAATCGTACGACCGAATTATAAGGGATCAAAAGGATTTTGAAGCCAAACTGAATTACATGTGGTTTAATCCTATAAAGGGCGGTTTAAGTGACAAACCGCAGGAATACCCTGGTTGGTATTTTGATCCTGACTATGAACAGTTCGTTGAAAGGTGAAAATGGAGGTCAGACATTCTTGTCTGACGATCAGATGATATTCGGACAGACAGGAATGTCTGTCCTCCCGAATAGAGGCGACAGACAGGAATGTCTGTCCTCCCGAATAGATGCGACAGACAAGAATGTTTGTCCTCCGTGATTCCAACATTCAATCATTGAGAATTTAGCTATGTCAAACAACGATAAAATAAAATCCGATAAACAGCGCTGGTCCTCAGAGATCGCCAAATCCAAGGATCGCCTCCGCCGTTTCATGACCACCTCCAGCGTGGAGGTGCCGTCGCTGGTTACGCCCGACGATTTAAAGGGCTGGGATTACGAGACCAAACTGGGCTTCCCCGGCGAATACCCCTACACTCGGGGCGTGCAGCGCAACATGTACCGGGGGCGCTTGTGGACCATGCGTATGTTCTCCGGGCATGGCAGCCCGGAAGACACCAACGAGCGCTACAAGTTCCTGCTGAAGAAGGGGCAGACCGGCCTGTCGGTGGCCTTCGACCTGCCCACGCTGATGGGGCGCGACAGCGACGACCCCTGGTCTGAAGGCGAAGTGGGCAAGTGCGGCGTGGCCGTCTGTTCCCTGCGCGACATGGAAGCGCTTTTCGATGGCATTCCGTTGGAAAAGGTCTCGACCTCGATGACCATCAACAGCCCAGCGGCCATTCTGTGGGCGTTCTACATCGCTGCGGCGGAAAATCAGGGCGCCAAACGCGAATGCCTGCGCGGCACCATCCAGAATGACATCCTCAAAGAGTACATCGCGCAGAAGGAGTTCATCTACCCGCCCGAACCATCCATGCGGTTGATTGTGGACACCATCGAATTCGGCACGCGCGAACTGCCGCAGTGGAATACCATCTCCATTTCCGGGTATCACATCCGCGAAGCCGGAGCCACCGCCGTACAGGAACTGGCCTTCACTCTGAAGGACGGCATGACTTACGTCGAACACGCTCTGGAGCGCGGCCTGGGAGTGGATGAGTTCGCTCCGCGCCTCTCCTACTTCTTCGACAGCCACCTGGACTTCTTCGAGGAGATCGCCAAGTTCCGGGCGGCGAGGAGGATATGGGCGCAGGTCATGCGTGACAAGTACGGCGCCAAAGATCCGCGTTCCTGGCTCTGCCGCTTCCACACGCAGACGGCGGGATGCAGTTTGACCGCACAGCAGCCGGAGAACAATCTCATTCGCACGGCGACGGAAGCTCTGGCCGCGGTGCTGGGCGGGACTAATTCCCTGCACACCAATTCCATGGACGAGACCTGGGCGCTGCCTTCGGAAAAGGCCGCCAAGCTGGCTCTGCGCACCCAGCAGATTTTGGCCGAAGAGACCGGCGTGGCCAATCCTATTGATCCCTTGGCGGGCAGCTACTATGTCGAGTGGATGACCGACAAGACGCAAGCCGCCGCCGAAGAGTATTTCAAGCGCATTGATGATTTGGGCGGCATGATCCCGGCCATCGAACATGGCTTCCCGCAACGGGAAATCTCCGCAGCGGCCTATCGTTACCAGCAGGAAATTGACCGCCGCGAACGGCTGATTGTGGGCGTCAACGAGTACATTGACGAAGACGAGAAACTCGAGATCCCCATCCTGAAGATAACCAAAGAAATGGTGAATCGGCAACTTACAAACCTGTCTGATCTGCGCAAACGGCGGGATAAAGTCAAAGTCGCTGAGAAACTTGCCGCCCTGCGTGAAGCCGCTGTGGGAACCGAAAACCTGATGCCGCATTTCATTGATTGTGCTCATGCGTACGTCACTCTGGGCGAGATGGTCGGCGTGCTGAAGGAGGTCTTCAGCGAGTACACGGAACCGGCGGTGTTTTAGTCCCGTAAACCGTAAATAGAATTCTGAGAACAGAAAGAAGGTGAGAAATGCCGGAAATCTGTCGTTTTTTCGGTATCATCATCTCAATGAATTACAACGACCACTCGCCGCCTCATTTTCATGTGCGCTATGCCGATCAGAAGGCCTTAGTCGCCATTGCTCCTTTGCAGGTAATTGAAGGCAAATTGTCGCCAAGAACGCTTGGCTTGGTCATGGAATGGGCGGCGCTTCATCAAAATGAGTTGTTGCAAGATTGGGATCTTGCCAGAAATATGCAGGCGCCAAAGCGCATTGATCCATTAGTGTAGCGAGAGATGAAATGCTCAAGGATGTTGTATTTGTGGAACCGATGGCTGACTACCGAATCCATCTCCGGTTCGAGGATGGTCTGGAAGGCATCGTTGATGTCGCCAAGTTGGTGCTATTCAAGGGGGTATTTACGCCGCTGAATAATGTGTCGGAATTTGTAAAAGTTCGTGTGAATACCGACCTGGGGATCGTGGAATGGGATTGCGGTGCGGATCTTGATCCGGACGTTCTGTATGCTGTAGTATCAGGGATTCCTATTCCCAATTATGACCTTATACCAGTCCCATAAGATGGAAACTTCTCGTGTCGGTACGCTGAAGGAGGTCTTCAGCGAGTACACAGAACCGGCAGTGTTCTAAGTCCCGTTAACTGTAAACCGTAAACTGTGAACAGAAAAAATAAGAAAAACTGAAAGCTGATAGCTGATTGCTGAGAGCTAACTCATGCCCCACAAAATCCGCATCTTAATCGCCAAGCCCGGCCTTGATGGCCACGACCGCGGCGCCAAAGTCATGGCCTCGGCTTTCCGTGATGCCGGCTGTGAAGTCATCTACCTGGGTTTGCGCCAGACTCCCGAAATGATCGTGGACGCCGCCTTGCAGGAAGACGTGGACGCCATCGGCCTGTCCATTCTTTCTGGTGCGCACATGACCCTTTTCCCTCGCGTGCGGGAAGTGATGAACCAGCGAGGCCTGAATGACGTTTTGTTGACCGGAGGAGGCATCATCTCACCGGAAGACATGGAGGAACTCGAAAAAAGGGGCGTCGGCAAACTCTTTGGCCCCGGAACTCCAACGCAAGACGCCATTGATTACGTAAATAACTGGGTAAATAAACACCGGGCATTGGAATCATAACAACTTTCCCGGCGTCTTTTATTGAACCCCTTCAACCTTAAAAAAAAGGTAAACCCATGACTCACGAGGAAGTATTGCGTGTTGTTGCCGAGTTAGATATCCCCGTCATCCGACTCTGGTTCACCGACATTCTGGGGCAAATCCGAGGCTTCGCCATCACGCCGCGCGAACTGCCGGAAGCTTTGCAATCCGGCCTGGGATTTGACGGGTCTTCCGTGGAAGGCTTCGCACGCATTCACGAAAGCGATCTGATGGCTTTCCCCGATCCCGATACCTTTAAAATCTTGCCGGACGAAGTTGAAGGATCGAAAGCTGCGGTGATGTTCTGCGATTTGAAAACCCCCGAAGGCGAACCCTACGAAGGCGACACTCGCTACGTGTTGCGGCGCAACCTGGAAAAAATCGCCAAGGAAGGGTATACCTTCTACGTCGGGCCGGAACTGGAGTACTTTTATTTGAAGGATGAATACAGCGCCCAGGTGTTGGACGAAGTCGGCTACTTTGACGCCTCTATAACCGGTCCCGGCTCCATTTTGCGTAAAAAGACTGTTAAAGCCCTGGAGGACATCGGCATCCATGTGGAATATGCTCACCATGAAGTGGCGCCTTCGCAGCACGAAATAGATCTGCGCTACGACAAAGCGCTGGTCATGGCTGACAAGGTGATCATCTACCGCTTCCTGGTAAAGGAAATTGCCCGGCAGAATGACTACTATGCGACCTTCATGCCCAAACCAATGTTCGGAGTCAATGGCAGCGGTATGCACACTCACCAGTCCATTTTCAAAGGTGATCGAAACATGTTCTTTGCCGCTGAGAATGAATACCATCTCTCGGACTTCGCTAAATCGTATATCGCCGGCATTCTGACTCACATCCGCGAAATTACTGCGGTGCTAAACCAATGGGTGAACTCCTACAAGCGGCTTGTCCCCGGCTATGAAGCTCCAGTGTATATCTCCTGGGGCCAGAAGAACCGGTCGGCTCTGGTGCGCGTACCGCGCTACCGCATTGGCAAGGAAAAATCCACTCGCATCGAGTTGCGCAGCCCCGATCCGGTGTGCAACCCCTACCTGGCCTTCTCCGTCATGCTGGCCGCCGGCATGAAGGGCGTGCGTGAAAAATATATTCTGCCGGCGCCCGTCGAAGAGAACATCTACGAGATGACTCCGGTGGATCGTCTCGATAAGAATATCGAAACTCTGCCCGGCGATTTGTATGAGGCCTTGCAGGAATTGGAGAAGAGTCAGTTGATGCGGGAAACTCTGGGAGATCACGTTTTCGATAAGTTCATCGCCAACAAACGCATCGAATGGGAGAACTATCGCGGCATCGTCTCGCACTATGAACTGGATAAATACCTACCCATCCTGTGATTACTTATGCACGAGTTTCAAACGCAAGGCGTCCTTCTAATGGACGCCTTTTTTATGAGTCCAGAACCGGTATACAGCGATCAAGCGATTAGAATAATCCCGTGAAACGGGCAAATATTTCCTTGTAAAAGGATAAACTCCTTGTTATATTGATGCAATTATAGTCCCCCTGTAGTAAGAGTACCCTTTTTACGGATCCGCAAGCAGTAAATTCTCGCGTTAAACTTCATTATCGCCCCCAATTTCTCCCAATGCACTAGCGATTTTCATTTATGGCACTACTGTGTGCAATCCAATCACTCCAATCAATGCATTAGAATCCCTTTTTGTAATAGACGTTTAAGATGAAACATTGGTTGTGAAGTGATGCCGCAAGAGAATGTAAACACCGAAAGGTTTAACATGTCCTACGCCCAGCGAATAACGGCAAAATTCAATTTGCTCCACTGGATTTCCATCGTTTCGGTGCTGGCGGTGTTGCAGATTCAGGCGTCCTCTCAAACTTACGAATTCACCGACAATTGGGGTCCTGAAGGCCTCAATTTGCTCAGCCAGAGCTCCTTGCAGGTGGAACTCGTTTATTCGATGCACGAACTGAATGTCCTGGATATCAATCTCAGTGGCGAGATAATGCAGAACCTGGCGCTCACCGGCGTCGTTCTACCGAATAATCCGGGAGCGCCCAACCTCCCGGTGTTGTCGCAATATATCGCTATACCGCAAGGCGCTCAGGCGCAGGTTGAGATTATAGATTTTCGGGTGGAAATCATTCCCAATCTAAATCTCGCTCCGGCGTTTGTAATCCCCATTGATACCGATTTATCGCCCCTCCATTATGAGAAAGATCCCCAAATTTACAATGAGAACGAACTCTACCCCGCGCAACCCGTGATCCACGGATCGCCCGTACGAATACGAGGCGTGGAGGCTGTGATTCTATCCGTTACTCCGTTCCAATACAATCCCATCACCCATGATCTCGTGGTCTTCAAAGATTTGCGACTACGAATCCAATTCAACGGCGGCAACGGGCATTTCGGAGAAGACCGGCTGCGCAGCCGTTGGTGGGATCCCATTCTGAAAGCGCATCTATTGAATTGGGAATCTCTACCAGAGGTCGAGCAAACCGGGCTGCGCGTGGCCGATGAAGACATCAATGTTGAATATCTGATTATCACACCGAATGACCCGGCTTTTGTAGCCTGGGCCGACACCTTGAAGCGTTGGCGCAACGAACAGGGCATCAGCACCGGTATAGCCACCCTGTCACAGATCGGTGGGAATGATACTACCTTGATCGAGAATTTCATCAACAATGCATATAATAATTGGGAAATTCCCCCGGTAGCCGTGCTCCTGCTTTCCGATTATCAAGCCGGTGGCCTTGACGTCTACGGAATCACTTCAGCCAACTTCTGCGAATACTCCACCGACAACAAATTCGCGGACGTAGACGGTGATTATCTGCCCGACATGAATTTTGCCCGAATTTGTGCGCAGAACTATCAGCAACTGCAGACCATTATTACCAAAATGTTGAACTACGAACGCTATCCGGTTACAAATCCGAACTTTTACGATCATCCGGTGCTGGCCGGAGGTTACCAGACCGACACCTGGTTCATCTTCTGCACCGAAGTTCTGTATGGCTTTCTGCATAACAGCCTGGGACGTAATCCCGTTCGGGAATACGGATTATGCTCGGCGCCTCCCGGTTCCCTGTGGTCTACGAATGTCAATACTGCGATTGTGCTGAATTATTTCGGTCCGAATGGTCTGGGATATATACCCGCGTCGCCCCAATATCTGACCGACTGGAGTGGCAATGCCGCCCGCATCAGCCGGGATCTCAGCAACGGTGCGTTTCTCATGCAATACCGCGATCATGGAACTACCAACGGCTGGAACGTGCCGTTTTTTGGTGTCGGCGAGGCCAATAGCCTTACCAATTCAATGCCACCCTATATCTTTTCCATCGGTTGTTCCACAGGACGTTTCAACTTTCCCATTCCGTGCTTCGCCGAGGCCATGCACCGCAGTCAGTATGGCGCGGTGGGCTTGATCGCCGCTTCTGCTCCGACCTATTCCTTCGTCAATGACGCTTTTACCTGGGGTCTGTATGATTATATGTGGCCTCAATTCGATCCCGGCCATGGAGCGCCCCCGGGGTTAGATCCCCAACTTTTGCCTGGTTTCGCCAATGTCAGCGGGAAGTATTATCTGGAGGCTTCGTCGTGGCCATGTAACCCTGCTTCAAAATGGTTCGCTTACCAGTATTTCCATCACCATGGCGACGCTTTCATGACATTATATTCCCAACCGCCTGAATCCCTATCTGTTTTCCATGATAACAGCATCGCTCCGGGAGCTACGCTTTTCGCCGTTAATGCTGAACCCGGTTCCTGGATTGCGCTATCAGTTAATGGGGCATTGATCGCTTCGGCAGCAGGCGCTGGTTTTCCTGTGCTGATTCCCATGACTCCCCTGAGTTTCGGTCAGTCGTTGCGGGTTACTGTGACCCGCGCAAACCACTACCGATATTCCGCTGTCGTTCCCACTCGCACCGTCGGCCCCAACGGCATGACGATCAGCCTGGCGCCCTGGAACAATCCTATTCTGATTCCTCCGGGCGGAGGCAGCTTCAGTTTTTATGTTCTGGGCACGAATAGCGGTCCGACTCCTCAAATTGGAAGCGTCTGGTCCCAGACCACCCTGCCTAACGGGCAGACTTTTGGGCCATCAATGTTTCAAGGAAATGTCAATTTCTCGCCGGGAACCAATAGTATGCTGAGGGTGCAGTTCGTGCCCGGGTATGCCGTCCCTGGAACTTATTCGTACTCCGTATATATCGGCCAATATCCAAATACGATCTGGGCACAGAGTAGCCTGACCTTTGAGAAGCTCCCAGAAGGGTCTGATTCTCTCCATAGTCAATCCGAAACGATAACCGGGGAATTTGCGGCTCCTTCGGTCCAACCCAATCCTTTTAATTTATCAACGGTGATCACCTATCATCTTCCCGTAGAGTGTTGGGTTCGGCTTCAGGTGTACGACACGGGGGGGCGATTGATTGCCGTGCTGGCTGACGGCATGAGTGCCGCCGGGGATTATCAGGCAACTTTTCAAGCTCCCCAATTACCTTCGGGGGTGTACCTTTATCGACTATTTGCAGGAAATGAGTCATTCACCGGTAAAATTGTGCTTTTAAAGTAGAATTAGGCACAATCTACAACTGGTGTTTTAAAACACAAATCCTCCCTATGGAAGCTATTATTTTAGTTGACAATTAATCTTTTATCATTTATATTAGTATATCCATATTGATCATTCGTATTTGTAATGTGATGGGGGGATGGGCATTAGAGTCATGTCAGGAGGTTAACGTGCGACGATGTGCATATTTTTTGTGCTGTATGATGATAGCAGGGACTGCATGGTCGAGTCAAATAACAGTGACCGGGGAAGTTTCCGGGGTTTGGTCGACTGATACAGTATCCGTCACTGGTGATCTTTATGTGCTTTCCGGACAAACACTTACAATCCAACCAGGTGTTGAAGTACTTTTCACCGGGCCCTTTGATCTGAACGTGCAGGGGCTCTTGACCGCCGTTGGCACACCGGCGGATTCCATTATCTTCAGCCGCAGCCGCCCCAGCGAAGAATCCCGCTGGAGTGGCATCCGCTTCGATTCGGCTGATGGTTCCTCTCTCCTCCAATACTGCCGCCTCGAGTGGGCCAAAAATTCCGGGGCTTCACCGGATGTACGCGGCGGCGCCGTTTGGATAAATCGCTGTTCACCGACCATTAGCCATTGTCTAATAATCAACAACTACTCCCACAACGAGAGCTATAACGGCGCCGGCGGTGGCATCTGTCTAAACGAGGATAGCGACGCAGTTATCGAATATTGCACGATAACCCTGAATCAATCTGATTCCGGCGGCGGTATCTGCGTTGGCGCCGGTTGTCATGGAATCATCAGATATTGCCGCATCGAGAGCAATGAAGCCTACCACGCCGGCGGTGGAATATACGTGGCCGCAGGAGCCGAATCGTCCATTTACGGAAATACAATTATCAGCAATTCCTCCGAAGGGTATGGCGGTGGCGGCATCAACTTATGGAGCGCCACTTGGCTTTACGGCACTACTTCGGATATACACGATAATCTCATCGCTAATAACAGCGCCACAGACGCCGGCGGCGGCATCTACAGCCGTTACGATGCCTCCGTGATGTACGACAACACAATCATCAGCAATTCTGCCGCACAGGGCGGTGGCCTCTATGTACTGACTTTCTCCGACTTGCCGCCGATATTTTTCAATTCCATTGTCTGGGGAAACAATGCTCAGCTTGGCCATCAGATTCTACTGGATCCCTCGATGGGCAGCACCGCCACGATTTCCTACTGCACCGTTCTGGGTGGCTGGCTTGGGCCTGGTATCATAGATCAGTACCCCGATTTTGTTGATACGCTCTTGGGCGACTACCGGTTGAACTGGGGTTCGCCTTGCATTGATTTAGGCGCTCCCGAGCTATCCTACTTCGATCCGGATTCAACCAGGGCGGACATCGGTATAGGCTACTTCGACCAGTCCGCGCCGGTGCGAATCCTGTTGACACCTCACTCGCCTTCGGTTCAAGTTCCATCCGAGGGAGGAGATTTCAGCTATACGATGCGCGCCGTGAACATCAGCGGGTTGCCGCAGCAGGTCGCGGTTTGGTGTGATGCCACTATGCCCAACGGCCAGAGTTTCGGGCCGGTTTTCGGGCCCGTGCAGGTGGACGTCCCCGCCGAGGTGACATTAACCCGTATGCGCACACAGATTGTTCCCGCGGCTGCGCCTGCGGGTGCATATTCTTTTAACGCCTATGCAGCAATCGGCGCAGACACCTCCAAAGATTCCTTCACCTTCGTTAAACGAGGCAACGGGATCAGAATTGGAGTATCGGGTGGGTGGATTAATACCGGCGAAGAATTTCTCCCTATTCCAGTAGTATCGTCCACTTCATCGCTTCAAGCGGGTGGGTTTGTTCTACATGGGGCGTCCCCAAATCCGTTTAACGCCCGCACAGTTATTAGATTCAATCTTCCTGAGGCCTCGCAGGTGAGATTGGAAGTCTTCGATGCTTCCGGCCGCACCATAACTTTACCTGTTGCTGCGGCCTCTAATCAACAAATGGAAGCTGGTTCACACGAAATCGCTTTCGATGGAGCTTTACTGCCTTCGGGCGTCTATCTGTATCGTCTCTGGGTGGGGGCAAAAGCCACTACGGCCAAAATGGTGTTGATCAAATAAAATGCGGGGGGAGTTGGTCTGACAGATAAATGAATTTGGAAAACAAGGGCGCCGGAATTGCCAAAACGTTGATTGCGGTTCTGGGAGTCTTGGTGTTGGCAGTCATGCTGCTGTTTTTTGCGCGCGATACCAGCAGAATATTGAATTGGAGTAATTCAGGATTTGTCCTGAGCAGTGTGCAGCAGCTGGACTCCAGCACCATTCGTTTCTGGAATGTTAACGCCGGCGATTTTATCGAGCCTGTGTTGCCGGTACGCGGAGATACCCTCCTCTTTCTCGCGGATTCCAACGCCACGATGAATTGCTGGATTCGGGTGCTGGAATCACGCCACCAACCCGGTCGGGAAGCCGTTTTGCTCTTCCGCCATGACGGCGCACAAGAATCCACGACCATTAAAACCCGCCCTGTACAACCAGCTCACTTTTTTGCCGTAGCCATTTTACAAGTGCTGCGGCAGTTGATTTTTCTCTCCTTCATGGCGCTGGGATTCTGGCTATTCTTCAAGCGCTCCCAGGCAGTAGGTGTACGTGTTCTCATCTTATACTGCTTCGCGGTCGCGGGATTGATGAGCCAGATTTACCTGCCCATGTTCCCCCAGATGGCCTCATTTCAAATCCCCTTCGCCGACAATATCGGCCGCTTTCTGGGTATTTATTCCATCCTCTTCAGCTCCTTCTGGCTCCTCCTGAATTTGGTATTCCCGCATCCTTCTTCGCTGTATAAAAACCGACCCTGGACAGCTCACTTCCTCTGTTTCGGCCCGCATACCGTCATCCTGGCTCTCAGCATCATCCCTGTTTTCGACGGCCCTTGGTTGGGGCGTTCGATATATTTTATCTCTGTCGTCCAGGTTGTGACCGGGCTGATGGTCCTGCGCCATAATCATTTCCATGCCCAGACAAATCTGGAAAAACGCCAGACGAAGATTGTATTCTGGGGGTCCGGAGCGCCTCTGCTGTTATTCTTGATATTCCGGCTGGAAGGCACAGGCCTGTTGCCCTTTATGAGTAAAATGGACCTGTTCCCCAGGTTGATGATCAACAACTTCTTCTTTTTATTGCTTTTGGCTACACCGATTACCACAACCTATGCCTTTCGTCGTTACCGTCTCTTGGAGGTCGAGGCCCGCATTCGCCGAGGTACGCTTTACTTGGGTGTGACCGTCTTGATGTTAGGAGCGCTTTTCGGGTTGGTCTACCTGATTGGCGTACTGCTGCTGGATAATATCGGAGTGACCAGCCGTACTCCGACGATGCTGATCGCTCTTTTTTTGGCGTTGGGTTTTGCGCCTGCCCGTAAGAACCTTCAAGCTTATCTCGAGCGCAGCATTTTCCCGGAACGCCAGCGCCTGCGTCGCATGACCAGCGATTTTATGCAAACCGCCTCGACGCTGACCGACAGCCGCAGTTTATGTCGGGAACTGTCGCTGGCATTGCAGGAGAGTTTGACGGTACGTCATGTCTTTCCCGTGTTGCGGCGTCAGGGTAATGGAAGCTTTGGGCTTTGCGGAGGCGGCGAGAAAGTTCCTATACAGGAACGCAGCGCCATGATGGCTCACATGGGCCGCGAAGGTCACCCCCTTTTCGTTGACGAAGCCGTGGCCACTTCGCGCGTCAGTTTCAGCGCCTCGGAATGGACCTGGCTGGAAAGTAACCGCATCGCCCTGGTGTTACCGTTGAAGGCTCACGAGCAAGTGCTAGGATTCCTGGCACTGGGTCACAAACAGGACGATGAAGACTACAGCTCGGAGGAGATCCAGATCCTGGCATCGCTTTCCAACCAGGTGGCGTTGACTCTGGAAAACCTGCGCCTCCTGGAAGAAAATCTGGATAAACGCCGCATGGAAGAAGAGTTGCAAATCGCCCGCCGCGTGCAATTGCGTTTTCTGCCGCAGAGCTTGCCCGATACACCCGGCCTGCAGGTGGTAGCCAGGAGCACTTTCTCACTGGAAGTCGCGGGGGATTATTATGACGTCATTCCCATGCAAAATGGTTGCACCATGATGGCCGTGGGGGATGTTTCCGGTAAAGGAGCCGGCGCGGCATTGATTATGGCCAATCTGCAGGCCGCCCTGCGCACGCTCTATCAAGTCGGGTTGCCTTTGACGGAAATTGTATCCAGAATCAATCAACTGATTACTCAAAGCACCGACACCGAGCAGTTCATTACCTTCTTCGTGGCTATTTTCGATCCGAAAGCCGCCACCCTTACCTACGTGAACGCCGGCCACAATCAACCTCTCCTGGTTAAAGCCGATGGAGCGATCCGGTTGCTGGAGGCAGGCGGGTTGATATTGGGGCTCTACTCAGATTCAGCCTACGAACAGGAGACCTTAACCTTAGCTTCTCAGGATCTGCTATTGATCTACACTGATGGCATCAGCGAAGCGGAGGATGAAGCGGGTCGTGAATTTGGTGAAAACCGTATCTGCAAAGCTGCCCTGGCCGGAAGAACAAAATCTCCCGAGCAAATTCTGGAAAATTTGACTCGCGACGTGCAAGCCTTCCACGACGACAAACCCCCCGATGATGATATGACGCTGTTGATCGCCAAAGTTAAATAACGGTAAACCCCAATTACACGGAGGACGTCATGAAACGAATTGCAAGCGTATTGTTCTGCTCCATCATGCTCCTATTGCCCGTCCTGCCTGCCTTTGCATTAGATTATGCTGAGGCGTCACAAGGATTAGGATCCCCGCAGTGGGAGGGAGGCCGCTCTGAAATTGAAATGGCCGACCTTAATCTGGACGGCAACATTGATCTGATCGCCATCGGTGATCATGGCAATCCCTTCATCAATACGCAGGAACACGGGATCATGTTTTATGCCGGTGATGGGTTAGGAAGGTGGACCGTAACTCAGGTTGGAAACTTCGGCTATGGCGGTATCGCCGTGGGTGATGCCAACAACGATGGTCTACCCGATGTGGGCTATGGCATGCACCACAATTATTCTTCCACCGACCTGGGCGACCAATTGATCGAAGTGGCGTTGGGCGATGGATCGGGAATCAGTTGGACTCCTTGGGATGACAACCTGGCTACCGCCGGGGAAGATTACGGCATGTTCGCCACCGATTTCGGTGACGTAAACAATGATGGTTTGCTGGATATCGCCGCCACCTCCTTTGGTTATGGTAATCCGCTCCACATTTACCTGAATGACGGCGATGGCACCTGGACGCACGCCAGCGCTCCGGCTACAGGTAACTGCGGTATGCACATCGTCTTCGGAGACATCAACAAAGACGGCAACCTGGATCTTGCCACGGCTTATCAGAACGGTACGGTTTATTTCGGCGATGGCACGGGTCAATTCACACTTGCCGATTACAACCTTCCGCCCGGCAGCGGATCCTACAATCGTAACGGTGTGGCGCTGGGTGATGTTGACAATGACGGCGGTATGGATTTGGCCTGGGTATCGAGCAGCGCTCCACACGTTTGGGCCTTCAACGAATCCTTAAACTCATGGGTGGATTATACGGGAAATCTCCCGACGACCGGTGTCAATGGCTATGCTCAGCTCTGGGACATGAACGGCGATGGTTTCTGTGATCTGGCGGTCGGCGGCAGCGGCGTGGTCACGGTGTGGACCGGCAACGGCCAGGGGCAATGGGCTCAAGCCGCCACCTACACCATTCAAGGAGCTCCCACAGCTCCTTTCAATGCCTTCCGAGTGGGCGGCGATGCTGATCACAATGGATTTCCCGACATGGTGCATCTGGACAGCGAGGGGAGTTTTAATCCCGTTAACCACCTGCGATTTTATCGAGAAACCACTGTCCCGCAAAATCTGACAATAACGCCGCTCTTTCCCCGGGGCGGGGAGGTGTTCAAACCCGGATCGGTGCGCTTCACCGATTGGCTTTCCGCCGTTCCGGGAGCCGCTGCCTCGATAGTCAAAATTGAACTTTCCACTTCCGGCGCCACCGGACCCTGGGCAACCCTCGCCGATAGCCTGCCGAACAATGGACGCCTGCAATGGACCGTCCCTACCGGAGTTGGATCTTCCAACTGCTATATGCGCTACACCGTTTTTAGTGGATCCAATTCCGTGACAGCGGTAACTCCCAACGCCTTCACCATCTTCACCGGACAACCCGACATTCAAGTCACACTAACCCCCGTTAATCCGCCCATAGTCGTCCCGGCACAGGGGGGTTCTTTCAGTTTCACGGCTGCTGTGGTGAACAATGGACCCGCGCAAATTCCCTTCTGGGTTTGGGCGGTCATTCGCTATCCTGATGGGACGCAAACAGCCCCGGTACTGGGGCCCGTCAGCATCAATCCCCCTGTCGGAATTACCATCAGCCGCCTGCGTACTCAGAACATCCCCGGAACTTTTCCGCCGGGATTGTACAACTACGTAGGATTTGCTGCTCTGACTTACCCTGGAACGATCCTCGACAGTAGTTACTTTGCGTTCACCAAGTCCAGTTTCTCCAATAACAGTCCCGCTGTATGGGATGAGACCTGTTCGGGTGAACCTTTCCCCGGCGAGGAAATTTCCACCGCAAAACTATCCGAGTACGTGTTGTGCAAGGCGTCGCCGAATCCCTTCAATCCCATTACGACCATTAGCTATGATTTATCCAGTGCGAGTTTCGTGGCTTTGAAAGTGTACGATACCACTGGAAGATTAGTGACTACGCTGGTGGACGAGTGGAAACTGGAGGGCTGGCATCAGGTTGAATTCGACGGCACTAACTTGGCGGCAGGTCTCTACTGCTACCGCCTGGCAAGCGGGCAGTACACCGTTTCCGGTAAATTGGTTTTGCTGAAATAAATCAACGACAGTAATATCTGATAGGCGCTCTCATTGGAGCGCCTATGTTTATTTTTTAACATTAATACAGATGAACACGACCTAACTCTGCCAAAAATAGGCAAGAA
>JAGVQJ010000064.1 GCA_020051775.1 Calditrichota bacterium
CTTCTCTTTCTAATTCCCCAATTATGTAGTTTTCAAAACATGAAAATCTAATTTTTGCCTCGTATAAAAGTTCTTGTTGGCAAAGCACACAACGCGAACTTTCCGCAATATTCGGGAATGTGTCGTTGGGATATGCGAATTCTTGTGAATATTTTCTAGCTGATTCCCAAAGTAGTTTCCAAGTTTCAGTACCTACACCGTCTAATGGTGCATCCGCAAAGACTTTTTCAACATCTTCCGTTGCGGCTTTTCTTTTCATTATTGATTCCTTCTTAAGTTCTAAATATTCAACACATTTAGATTCTGAGAGATTCAAATATAACTTCTTTAAATCCTTCCATAGTTTTATACAATTGAAACTCAATGTTTGATACTCCTTTGCTTTTGCAACAGGATCAGGCTCTGCAAGACGCAAACTTAACTCTCGCAATTCGGATTCTAATGTAGAATTCCAGTCGCATTTAAAATTTATTGCCTCTTCAGTTGTTTTATAATTGATAGTTAGGTACCATTTGCCGTTAACTGTTTCGGTGAGTTCATTAGGTATAATCGGCATCTGGGAAGGATTTTGTTCGTATTCATTTTGTAACATTTCTGAAATGGTCTGGCATATTATTGATAATTTAGTAAAAATGTTTAAAATAGCAGGCTCGTATGTGAGTTCATGTTCTTCATTAACATAAACTCTTGCAGCCTGTGAATCATAAATAGCTAATGTGCTAAGCTTATCAGATAAGGGATCAGATGAAGTCCAATGGACTTTATCTGGTTTGCCATTTATTAAAATATTTAATGTACATTCTTGTTGCACCTTAGTGCTATCAAAAACATTTGTATGTAGATTACTGGTAACGCGAAACCCGCGAGCATGCTTAAAGGCTCTAACATAGCCCGTTTTACCTGAACCATTTGGCCCATATATAATTGTTAATGGACTATTTTCTTCTCCAAACTTTAATGGATTTTTTGGAGCAAGGGCGTTTATACCTTTTATATTAGTTATCTCTTTAATCCAAAGTTTTGTGGAATTGGCTTTGTCAGGAAACAAAGCATCTGGCAATCTAACTTGTTGATTATTTTCCGGTGGGATTTTATCCACAGCTTCCTTTTTACATATTTCTACCAATTCTTGAAAGTCGTTTTCTTCAAGCGCATCTTTTTCAAGAATTATCATAAGTGCTCTTTTTAGCCAAATCTGACGTGCAGAAAACCATTTTTCCAATTCTCGAAGTAGATTTTCCATGCTTTTTACCTCCAAAATCAGGTTGGTCGGGCCAGCTTTCCCTACTATGTAGTGGCCACTGCGAAGAAGGGTTTGACGAAGTAGGAACGGTTCGGATACCATTTAAATCTTGAGCACTCATCCTCCCTCCCCCCAATATACCCTCCCCCCTTTTAAAAGTCAAGTCCAAATTCAGCGACTATCGCGAAGATTTGACCCGCCAATCGTGGGTAGTACAGGCCTCCGTGCCTGTTTTCCTCACTCACACAGGCGGGGACGCCTGTACTACTAGCCCCTAGACCCCAGCCCCTAGACCCCACACTTTCAATACACCCCTGGCACGAGCTTCTTCACCCGCTTCTGATAGGCAGGATACTCGGGGAATTTCTCCACCAGCCAGCGCTCTTCGCGGCGGGATTTGATGTCGGCGAACAGTGTCAGCAGCACCGCGTAGACGACCGTCAGCCAACTGTGAACGAGCAAAGCAAAGCCGAAGGAGACGAAGATGCCGCCGCTGTACATAGGGTGGCGCACGATACGGTAAGGGCCGGTCTGGATCAGGGTTGCGTTTTTCGTCGGATGGGGCGCCGGAGTGAGGTTTTTCCCATGTTTGGGGATGCTGGCCAGGAGCAAAGTCAAGCCCGAAATGAAAAGAAATAACCCTGCCCCCGTGCCGAACATCGTGGGGAGAAACCGCCAGCCGTGCGACCCTCGCGGCCCGAAGAAGACCAAGGCCATCAGGATCACCTGGATCACGACGTACCACTCGCCGCGGGTACCTTTGTAAAAGGATTGTTGTGGCATTTATGCCTCCACCATACATATCCTGGCTAACTGTGTGCAGGTGAATCTATTCTTCGTCCAACCGATCGAAGCGATATTTCGTGATCTCGGAACGCACCTTGCCGGTGTGAGCGATGCCGGCCGGTTCAAACAGCATGAGCTTGACATGCCCTTGCGGCGCTACGCGGTGTTCAACGCCTCGAGGGACGATGTAGAATTCCCCGGCCTGAACGGTCACACTTCCCTGCTTTTCAAAAATCTCCAATACGCCTTCCAGCACGTAGAACATCTCGTCTTCCTGATCGTGGGTGTGCCAGGGGACTTTATCCCCTTCCAAGCGCACCAGCTTGACCTGCTGACCGTTCAACTCTGCTACAATTTTCGGTGAAAAAGTATCGGCAAACTGCTCGAAACACCGCTCGAGGTTTACGACTTTAGGCATGGTTTATTCCTCTTATTGGAGCTAAAGTGGTATGTTCCCATGCTTCTTCTTCGGGTTGCTGTCCACCTTCGTGCGCAATAGAGCGAAACCGGTAATGAGCTTGTAGCGAGTCTGGGAGGGTTCGATCACATCGTCCACGTAACCGCGTTCGGCCGCGATGTAAGGATTGGCAAATTTTTCCTCGAACTCGGCAATTTTTTCCTGTTCGGTCTTGGCGGGATTTTTAGATTCCTTAATTTCTTTGTTGAAGATGATCTCCACCGCGCCGCGCGCTCCCATGACGGCAATTTCGGCGGAAGGCCAGGCGAAGTTCAGGTCGCCGCGTACATGCTTGGAATTCATGACGTCGTAAGCTCCGCCGTATGCCTTGCGCGTGATGACAGTTATTTTGGGTACTGTGGCTTCGCAATACGCGTACAACAACTTGGCTCCATTGACGATAATGCCACCCCATTCCTGATCGGTGCCGGGCAGGAAACCGGGTACGTCCTCAAATGTTAAAATGGGGATATTGAAGGCGTCGCAGAAACGGATGAACCGCGCGCCTTTCTTGGAAGAGTTGATGTCCAGGCAGCCGGCCAGGTGCGCCGGTTGGTTGGCGATGATGCCGATGGCTCTCCCTCCCAACCGCGCGAAACCAACCACGATATTGGGCGCAAAATCTTCATGCACTTCCAAGAAATCGCCGTTGTCCACCACGCGGTGGATGACGTCCTTGATATCGTAAGGCTTGTTGGGATCTTCGGGAATCAGTGTGTCCAATTCGGGATCGGCGCGACGGATATCGTCTTTGCAGTCCACCGCGGGAGGATCTTCCAGATTGTTCTGGGGCATGAACGAAAGCAATCGCTTGATTTTCTCGAGGCAGTCAATCTCGCCGTCGCAGGCGAAATGAGCCACGCCGGATTTGCCGGCGTGCGTCATGGCTCCGCCCAAGTCTTCGGACGATACCTCTTCATGCGTGACGGTCTTAACCACCTTGGGGCCGGTGACGAACATGTAACTGGATTTTTTGACCATCAGGGTAAAGTCGGTGATCGCCGGTGAATAGACGGCGCCTCCAGCGCAGGGACCCATGATGGCGGAGATTTGCGGGACGACGCCGGAATAGAGCGTGTTGCGCAGGAAGATGTCGGCGTAAGCGCCCAGTGAAACGACGCCTTCCTGCACGCGCGCTCCGCCGGAGTCGTTCAGACCAATGAAGGGCACACCCACTTTGGCGGACATGTCCATGATTTTGCAGATTTTCTCGCCGTGTGCTTCCGACAACGATCCGCCGAAGGTTGTGAAATCCTGGCTGAAGATGTAAACCTGGCGACCGTTGATTTTGCCGTAACCGGTAACAACGCCGTCACCCAGAATCTTTTGGCGTTCCAGCCCGAAGGCGGTGGAACGGTGGGTAACCAGCATGTCAACTTCTTGGAAAGTATCGGGGTCGCAGAGCAGGTCAAGGCGTTCGCGGGCGGTCAGTTTGCCTTTGCCATGCTGAGATTTGATGCGTTCTTCGCCGCCGCCCAGCAGAGCCTGGGCTTTAAGGGCGCGCAATTGTTCGATTTTTTTCGTTGGCATTAGAGGAGGTTTTGGCTTGATTATTTCAGAGGAAAGGTATATATTTTAGGTTATTAAACGTTGGGGTCGGGGGCGACCCCGACAATGGGATCAACCATGCTAACAAGGGGTTACAACCCCTTGTTGACATATTTCATTGCAATGCCTGCCAATGTCTTTAGATCAACTACTCAACATTCTGGAGAGATACGCTCGCAAACCGGTTGTTTTCATTCTGGTATGCGGCTTGACGCTGCTGTGGCTGTTCAAAGCGGGGTGGGCACCGGTATCCAACCCATTGAACGTTTTCGATTCGTACTCCTACTACTACGCCGCCAAAGCCGTCAGCCAGGGCGCCAATCCTTATGACAATGAAATCCTTAAGGCGCTGGGTAAAACTGAAGGCGGTTTCAAGGACATTTATCCCTACCTTTATCCCCCACTCCTGGCAGGATTCTGGAGGCCATTGACCGCGCTTTCACCTCTGCAAGCGCACAAGGCGCTGATCATTGCCAATGTTCTATTAATCGGCCTGAATTTCTTCCTTCTCTATAAGATCGTCCGTCCGCAACGGCATCCCCATGCGCTTTTCTTGAGTTTTTTGCTTTTCCAACCCCTAAATTTCACCTTGGTGATGACGATAAAGCTTGGGCAGATCAATCCGCTGGTTATGCTGCTGGTGCTGGCGTGCCTCTATTTCCATTTAAAGGGACGGGAAACCTCGTCGGTCGTTGCATTAGCTCTGGCCATTCTGCTCAAGCTGACGCCGGGGATCTTATTATTATACTTCCTGCTGTTCTACCCAAGGCGGTGGTTGTATCTAGCCAAACTGGTCGCTGCAACGGCGGGAATCGTCTTAATTTCGTTTCTGGCAGCGCCACCTGTGGATTGGCTCTATTTCATCCAGAACACGATTTCCGGCCCGCCTTACAGGACTATCGGTAGCTTTTGGGGGCAGTTGGCCATCCTGTCGCAAATCAGTTCTTTCTTAGATAGCGTAAAAGTCTGGATTTACCTGGCCCTAAGTCTGGTTCTCTTGACGGCTTCAATCAACAGCCTGCGGCGTACGGAAGCTTCCCAGAGACCGTTCTACGCTTTCTCGTTACTGATCCTGCTGACGATCTTTCTATCCCCGCTGACCTGGTATCACCACTATTATTTCTGCCTGCTGACCTTTTTCTATCTACCTGTCTATTTCTGGGATCGAGGCATGTCCTCAGAATTCATGGCCTATGTAACGATGGTCTTCCTGATGCTCGTCTATATACCCCGGCCTCTGGCAGAATTCACCGGCGAAGCTTTTGTAGTACTGCTGTCCATATTGAAAACGGCGCTGACGTTCGGCGTATTGGTGATGACAATTGTTACTTCACCAAAGCCACCTTCTGCACCGTCTGTTGCTCACCAGCTTTAAGCGATACCCAATAGACTCCCGACGGTAAACCGGCAGCATCCCACGTCACTCGGTGATAACCCGCCGCCATTTCTCCCCCATACAAATCCGCAACTTTCCGGCCTTGTAGATTCCAGACGGTCAATTCTACCATCTGGCGGCCGGGCAGATCCACGCGCAGTGCTGTCGCGGCATTAAATGGATTAGGGAAAGCGGTTAGCGCCAGGGTTGTCGGCAGGCTGACCGGACCGTGCGCCAAGGGTAATCCCAAGTAGGACACGATGTCATCAATGCGAACTTTCCCGTAGCCGGCGCTGTCGTTCCATTGCGGGCCGGTGAAGTTATCCCGAAAAGCGTATTCTTCCAGCAGAGTTTCAATCTCAATTCGGGTAATGGTCGTGTCCGCCTGCCGGGCCAGGATGGCGCTGGCGGCAACGTGCGGCCCCGCTGCCGAAGTTCCGGAAAATTGCCTATAACCCGCGTGGGTGAACGGCGCTCCGTACACTGAACGGGTTGAGTACACGTCGTAGTTGCCCGGTGAAATCACCGAAAGCCGAGGTTCTCCATCAATACGCGGGCCGCGACCGGAGAACTGCGAGATCTGTCCTGACTGAATGGATCCCAGACCCACGCCTATATACTGCTCGTAGCCTCGAGTGCTGTAAGAACCCAGCACGAAGGCCGAATCTGCCGTCGCCGGCCAGGTGACGGTCTTCATGTTTGAGCGGAAATCGGTGAACTCGACGCCGCCACCCCACGAACTCACGTCGTCCATGATGTAACCGTTGACTTCAAAGCCTGCCGTGCCGCCGGGATGATGGACAATGATTTCCCAATCGCCGGTAACCGGCCCGCTGCCGCCATCCACGATGAAGTCGTATTCTGCCGTACCGCGCGGCGACACCCAGGTTCCCGACCATACCGTCCAACTGCCGAAGTACTGAGTGGTATCCGTGCCCAGCAGATCAAGGGTGAAGCCGTAGGGATCCTGCAAACTAACGGAGAGATCCGTGTCCGGGAAACGCCACAGGAAGGTGCAATAAAATCCAGTGGGATCGAGTCCAGTATATTGTGCGGCGCCCACAGTGATAGGAACGCTTTCCCCCGTTCCGATCTGCAACTGGCAATGTTTATAACCACGATTCAGGTTGCCTGAGGGGGTCACCTGCATGACGCCAATTCCCGCCAGACTGTCCAGTAGGTACTCCTCCAGAGTCGAACCATCCAACGAATTGAAGACCCAACCGCCGAATTCATAGAGTAGAACTTTGCAGCCTTCCTCTGCCACCCAGGGCAGATACTCTGTGAACCAGGTGAAGTTCGTGTACCCCATCAACAGGTCAGCGCCCGGCGCCAGCCCGCAGAATTTCGACCGGCCTGGTTCGCCGCCGACCAAGATGCCCGACACTCCGGTTCCATGTCCGTTGTAATCTGGGAAAGCTGAAATCAGGTCAATGCCTCTCCGATGCACGACCGGCCCCTGGGGAGACCAGCCGTCCACGACTGCCCGAATCTTGCTCGGACCCAATTGGATCAGGCGTTCACCCAGATCCAAAGTGTTATTGTGGTTGAGGTCATCACAGTAGAAGATCGGTTCTCCAAATCCGGGGGTGTTTTCATTGAACCCGGAGGAGACCCCATAATCGCGCTGGCCGTCATCGTCAATGTCATCGTAGAGCCAATCCCAGTCGGCTTGATAAATCCCATCATTGTTGGAAGGATCGGCGCTGCCGAAAGTGTGCGCTGGGTCGTAGATTTGACCGTCCAGAAAACGCAGCACCTCCTCCCTGATACCCACGCCATTGCTGTCCAAATCCACGCAATCCACGCCGGGTGTAAGCACCCCATTGGAATCAACGTCCAACCAATTGAAACTTAAACCCGAGGGCCGGAAGAACATTGGATGAAACACGTCAATGCCGGTATCGAAATCCGCCACCAACTGCCCCTGCCCGGTGATTGGAAAACCCTGAGGAGAGATCATTTCCCAGCATTGGTCAGCTCCGACTTCGGGGGCTGAGAGATCCAGGCAGGGAACGATCCCAGGCCGCCAGTCGCTCTCGATGCGGAGCACACCAGGATCACTCGCCCAGCCTTCGATTTCGTCCCAGGACATTCGCGCCCCGTAGACGTCTCCCAACCCGGCCCAGCGGCCGCTTGCCAATTTGCGCAAGCGCATCCCCCGGCCCTCCCAGACAGCGGGATTTGATGGCCCGGCCAATTGCACGGATACGTTTATCTCCTCTTTGGCTACTAAATCTTGCAATGATAACGGGGCTCTATCAACACCCGCACGATGCAGTGAAAGCAACAGCTTCAAGGGGGGTGATATTTTTCCGCCGTAGCGATCTATTTCAGCGGAGACGTTGGTCGCCAGGACGGCGACCACGAGAAGGATGATCCAGCGGCGCATGACCTAAGTCCTCCAGTTTTAAAAGGAAAACCGGCCCTTGTTCAGATTCTGGATCTGATCTTAGGCCGGTTATTTTATCAGCTCATTTTAGCCCTGGCGCATTAGAAGATGGCGTAAATAAAGGGCGCCAGCGCAGAAGTTTGCGCGAAGATCAGCAATGCACCGATCAGCAACATCATCACGATGATGGGTCCCAGCCACCATTTTTTCCGGACTTTCAAGAATCCCCAAATTTCTGACCAGGCTGAGATTTTTCCAGGCATAGCCGTTCTCCTCTTTTACATTGATTAATACTGTTTCTCGTAGCGGCTCGGATCGAAGGGCGTGGCTTCGCGCTCGATCCAGTAGGTCGTGGCCTTAGGGTCCCACTTTTCCTTAATGATGTCCTTACCGAACAATTTCATGATCAACCCGACCGGTGTGAACACCAGGTAGAAAGTCAGGCTCAGGATGACCCGGGTATTGATCCAGGCTAATACCGCTGCGAATTTCATCCAGAGTTTGTAAGCAGGGCGCAGAGTCGCCGGAGCCAGCATACCCGGAAGGAAAAAGACAGCCGCCAGAATCCAAAAAACCCGTGCTGCAGTCTCGTGGTGCCAATGCAGATATTGGACGAGGCCGATGATAGCCAGTAAAGCTGTCATCACCAGCGCCCAGATGCGGATATCGCGATTTGAAGGAGTGGTCATCAGTTTAATCCAGTTCGAATTCTTTCTTCCAATCTATATCCTCCTTCAAAGGAGGCTGTTCCTTCTTATCCAGGAGATAGGAACCCATGATCAGGTAATCCATTTCCGTGCGCATAAAGCAAGTATAGGCATCCTGAGGCGAGCAGACAATGGGTTCGCCGCGCACATTGAAGGAGGTGTTGATGATCACGGGGCAGCCGGTGCGTTCGTAGAAAGCTTTGATCATATCATAATAAAGGGGATTTTCATGCTGGTTGACGGTCTGCAAACGAGCCGAATAATCCACATGGGTAATGGCGGGAATGTCCGAGCGGATGACGTTTAGCTTTTCGATACCGAACAGCTTTTCCTGGTCCGAAGTCATGGGGATGCGGCGTTCAGGCCGAACATCGGCCACCATGAGCATGTACGGGCTGGGGCTGTCAATCTCGAAGACTTTGGAGGCATGTTCTTCCATCACCGTCGGAGCAAAGGGGCGGAAGGATTCGCGATACTTAATTTTCAGATTCATGACCGACTGCATCTGGCGATTGCGAGCGTCGCCGATGATGGAGCGTGCGCCCAAGGCCCGGGGGCCATATTCCATGCGGCCTTGAAACCAACCGATCACCTTGCCTGATTCGATGAGCGCTGCAACTTCAGGGGCAATTCGATCTTTCGGAAGCTTCTTAGCGGGCAGATTGTATTTTTTCAGGAACGCATTGATTTCGTCGTCAGAGAAAGCCGGTCCCAGCAGCGAAGCCTTTTGGGAATCTCGCAATCCATCCCACTTCTCAACGGGAACGTGAGTATCACTAACCTGCCGTGGTTTGTCCAAATAATGATGCCAGGTGATCATGGCTGCGCCCAAGGCTCCACCCGCATCGCCGGCCGCAGGTTGCACCCAGATGCGCTTGAAGGGCCCTTCGCGAAGTAAGCGGCCATTCCCTACACAGTTTAAGGCCACGCCACCAGCCATGCAGAGGTTGGGCAGGTTGACGCGTTTATGTAAAGTGCGCGCCATGCGCAGCATGATCTCTTCGGTGACGACCTGGATGGAACGCGCCAGATCCATATCCTTTTGTGTCACCTGGGATTCCGGCTGCCGGGGAGGGCCATCGAAAAGCTTGTGGAAGGCTTCACTGGTCATCGTCAGACCGGCGCAGTAGTTGAAGTGCTTCATGTTCAACTTGAAAGAGCCGTCTTCCTTCAGATCCATCAATTCGTTCAGGATGGTTTGAACGTATTTCGGTTCCCCGTAGGGCGCCAACCCCATCAGCTTGTATTCACCCGAATTGACTTTGAAGCCGGTATAATAAGTGAACGCAGTATATAGCAATCCTAATGAGTGTGGGAAGTGCATCTCGGCCAAGAGTTGTACCCGGTTACCCTTACCTACACCCATAGACGAGGTAGCCCATTCGCCCACCCCATCTAAGGTTAGAACCGCAGCTTCGGAAAAAGGGCTGGGAAAGAAGGCCGAACCCGCATGCGATTCGTGGTGTTCCGGGAAGATGATCGTGCCTTCGAAAGCCATCTCTTTACGAATGGTATCGCGCATGAATAGCTTCTGTTTCAACCATAATGGCATGGCCATCATAAAGCTCTTCAAGCCGACTGGAGCGTAAGCCAGGTAGGTCTCAAGCAGGCGCTCAAATTTGATTAAGGGTTTGTCGTAAAAAGCTACAAAATCCAAATCTTGCGCTTTAAGGTCGGCTTCTTTCAGACAATATGCCACGGCATGCGTGGGGAAGCGGTGGTCGTGCTTCTTGCGCGTAAACCTCTCTTCTTGCGCCGCAGCGATGATTTCGCCATTTCTGATCAAGCAGGCGGCGGAATCATGATAGTAGGCCGAAAGTCCCAGGATGTGAATGTTTTTCTCTTTGCCCATGATTACCACTTTAAGGTTAAGATTAATAATATACGTAATAATAGCGGTCAAGTCAAGGCGGTATTTTCAGTTTTTGGGAACGAAAACAGCGGAGTGGCGTTCAGGATCCCGCCCGCCGCAACCCGCCGCCTGGATTGGCGGTCGGCTTTGGCTACCCGGCGTCCCGGCAGGTTCACCCGCTTTCGGCAGTTTCCGGCGACAGGCGCGGCATGCAGGGCAGGATAAATGAGGCTTTGGGAAACGGCACCATGGCGCATGGGTCGTTTCCCAGAAGCACTGCCAAATTCATGCCGGAGTCTGGACCGAAGTTATTTATTCGGTGACTGCTGTGAAAGTAAACCTGGAGGGATATACGATTCGATCAAGGTGTGCATGATGTGCATTAATAAGCCCTATCACACCGGCTACCTGCCCATGCAGATGCCCACCGCTTCTGCTGTTTTGACCATTTGACCATCCGGATCTACGCGCTTCTGCCGACCGACGGCTTCGGCCAGTGGTACGCTGATGATGCGCTGGCCGCGTAAAGCTACCATCTTTCCGAGATCACCGCGCTCGATCAGGTGCACGGCTTCAACTCCTAAACGGGTAGCCAACAAGCGGTCAAAGGTGCTGGGTTTGCCTCCCCGTTGAATATGACCCAGCACCGTAACACGGGTTTCCATCTTCAAGCGACGGGAGATCTCCAGACTCACCATGTACCCTATGCCACCCAAGCGCACCAGACCACCGGTCTGTTCGGCGGTTTCCAAGACAACACAAGAACCGTTGGCCGGAAACGCGCCTTCCGCGGTCACGACGATGGAGAATTTTCGACCAGCCCGATTCCGCGATTCAATCCGCTCGCAAATGGCTTCGTAGGAAAAGGGGATTTCCGGGATGAGGATAACGTCCGCCCCACCCGCTAAACCGCATTCCAGGGCTATCCAACCGGCGTCCCGCCCCATGACTTCCATAACCATAACCCGATGATGTGATTCGGCCGTAGTGTGAAGCTTGTCCAAGGCCTCGGTTGCGGTGGTGATGGCGGTATCGAAACCGAACGTTACGTCCGTAGCCGAAATGTCATTGTCAATGGTCTTGGGTACGCCGACTACGGGGGCTCCAAGCTTGAATAGATCCCGAGCGATGGTAAGGCTGCCGTCTCCGCCGATGACGATCAGAGCATCCACAGCCAGATGATGCAACTGTTCTAAGAGCGGACCCGACATATCTTTTTTCACGATCTTACCGCCCTCTTCCACAGGATAGTGAAAAGGATCGCCCCGGTTCGAGGTTCCCAGAATCGTACCACCGCGATAGAGCAGTCCGGCCACCGACGAGGCATCCAGAGGGCGTGCCTCCAATTGTTTGACCAGACCATCATAGCCGTCGGGAATGCCCAACATGCTGTAACCGTAGTGCATGGTAGCCGTTTTGACTGCCGCTCGGATGACAGCGTTCAGCCCCGGAGCGTCGCCGCCTCCGGTTAAAATGGCGATGGTTTTCGACATGGCTGGATATTCCTTTCTATACCTCGTAAACACCTTTACCCTGGCGAATCAGTATAGGTTCGTCGGAAGTCAAATCAATTACCGTGGATCGTTCATCCGGCAGCAGACCCCCGTCAATTACGAATGCCAATTGCTTGCCGAGAGCCTCCTCAAGATCCTCGGCAGATAAAAACAATTCGTGGTCGGGAAGTTCAGCGCTGGTGCTGAGTATGGGCAAGCCAAGTTCAGTGATCAAATCCCGAATCACTTGATTATCCGGCACGCGGATACCCACAGTGTGCTGTTTCATCAGCATCATCTTCGGGACTTGATGCGTGGCGGGAAGGACGAAAGTATAAGGGCCTGGTAACAAGCGTCGCAAAATTTTATAGGCCGGATTGGACACGTGGCCATACGGCGGCACAGACTTCAGGTCGGCGCATAACAAGGCCATGGGGTGGCCGCGATCTACGCGTTTCAACTGATAGAGTCGCTCGATGGCTTTCTTCTCGTTGACGCTGCATCCCAGGCCGTATACCGTATCGGTGGGAAACGCCAGAAGCTTGCCATCTCGCAACGCCTGGACGGCCATGCGAATCAGTCTCGCCTGAGGATTTATGGGGTTGATAGACAGAATCATAGAATGATCGGCGTCACCTGTTAACTACGAAATAAGGTATAAGATACTAAATTATATGGAGAAAGAAAAGAATTATATTCACTTTTCGGAGGCGGTATTCATAAAAAAGCGCCTCCTTAAGGAGGCGCTTTTTACGCGCAGATTGTAACCCGAACTTACTTTACGAGAGCCATCTTGGCGGCACTGGTCCGACCATTGACGGATAGCGTGTATACATATACGCCCGAAGCCAGATTGGAACCGTCGAAGGTAACGTCATGCGTACCGGCGAGACGATAGCCGTTGACCAGAGTGGTAACCTGGCGACCGTTCACGTCGTAAACCGTCAAGCTTACGTTTCCTGCCACATTCAAAGTGAAGTGGATCGTCGTGGTGGGATTGAAGGGATTGGGATAATTGCTCAATATCGCATGTTCGAGGGGAATCACCTCTAAGGTTTCGCCGGGGAACCCATCGCCAAAGCTATCCCAATTACCCACCCAAGGACCATTGCCGGTGGTTAGTTTAGTATAGGCAAAGCTGTCCGATTCCATGATGGTGGAGGGGTAAGTTCCGGCATAGCCAAAGTACATGTAATCTCCCGGCAGAGCCGACCCTGGAACGTTCTGACCGCGAAACCAGGCTCTGGTTCCCGGCGTCAAATTGACTGTATAAGGTCCGAGCATGGGAACAACCATGCTGCCGTTCGGTAACCGCTGGCCGGTCCATAGCGTAATGTTTCCGGCAGTGGAGTCCTCATTAGTGACGAAAGCGTAGAAACTGAAACTGCCGCCGCTGGCTGGAATCGTGATGGGATAGACGAGGGGCACGAGGTCCACCGTCACAGTGGGCATGGCGCCTTGACTTTCCATTTCCAATACGAAGAAATTATCGGCGGGTGTACCCTGTGCCAACCCCACCATAACGCGATAAGAAGTGCTATACGTGCTGCTCATCTCAGAACCACCGGCGATCTGTGAAGTCAAGCCCGGAAGCAAAGGAACGTTGTGAGTTTCGGTTGTCATAATGTGAGTTACGGGGTCGAAGCGGCGGAATACGCAACCCGGCGTCCCTTGATCGTGGATCCACAAGGTCGTCCCTGCCGGGTAGTTGGCATCCCAGGCCATACCATAAACTGAGGTTAGTGGAGCCGGCGATCCCTGCCAGATAATGTTGCCGCTGCGATCGAATTCCATCATATTGGAGCCGAAGTTGCCTGACCAGAAGTGATCCGTCGCCGGATCATAGGCTAACGCGCGGCAGATGGCCAAGCTGGCAGGCTTGGGAAAATTCATGGTGGGCACCAACTGGCCATTGGTAGGATCAAAGGCCACGACTTGCGCTACTTCACAACCGGCGTACAAATAGCTGCCGTCATAAGCCAGATCTCGCCAGCCCCAGCCTGAGTTGGTGGGTTGGGCAAAGGAATCCACCAGAACGCCGGCCGGGGAGAAACGATAATACTTGTTGTCGGTAGTTACGGCTGAACTGGTGCCGCCGCCAGACACCCAAAAATAACCACCCGCATAAGCCGCACCCAACAGCAAGTTGGTGGTTACCGCTTGAGCATTGACCGATTGAATCAAATCCCAAATCACATCGGGTTCATACCCTGGAGATACCGGGCCGAGAATAGGGCTGATGTCTGCGTTAATTACCGGCTGGTTCTGACTGGGGCCATAAGCCCCAGCAACCGTTGTCATGATCGTCACAGCCAGCAACAGTGGGATGGATAATTTTTTCATAGTGCCTCTCCTTGTTAGATAAGTGGCCTCTACTATTACAATGGGTGTTTCCCATGAATATCACTTTAGAGTGAGCACGATAACGAAAAAGATCTTACTTTATTATTAATACACATTTACATTCGCAGCGATCACCGACAATTCCGATAAACCTTTTACACCAATTCCAATATAGATAATATTTATCACAAAGTCAAGTACTTTTCCAATTTTCGTTAGATTTTATCAATGCCGCTTCAAGCAATAAAAAAGCGCCTCAAGTAGAGGCGCTTTCTGTTGACAATGATGGCCAAACAATTACTTCATGAGAACCATCTTGGCGGTGCTGGTCAGGCCATTAGCGGACAGTGTATAAACATACACGCCGGAGGCCAGGTTGGAGCCGTCAAAGCTGACTTCATGCGAACCGGCAGCGCGGTAACCATTCACCAGGTTGGCCACCTGACGGCCGTTGACGTCATAAACCGCCAACTGCACATCACCGGAGGTGCCCAGCGTGAAGCGAATAGAGGTGCTGGGGTTGAAGGGATTCGGGTAGTTGTTCAACACCGAATGCGTCGAAGGAGTCGCAACCACTTCACCCGGGAAGGCTTCGCCGGAGCAAGTAGCATCCCAAACCATCGGGCCATTGCCGGCCACTGCTGATTTGGTGAAGGGGAACGAGGAAGAGTCAATGGCCGGATAAGCAAACGACAGGTTGGCGTAGCCCAGATAAGTATAGGCACCAGGCGGATAGGTGCTCGGGATGTTCTGGTTGCGTAAACGCTGTACGGTCGTGCCAACCGGCGGATTGATGGCGACTGGGCCCAAGGTCGGGCCGGTGTAGGTTCCATCCGGGTACTTGATGCGTGCCCAAACGGTGAAGTTGGTCTGAGAAGGACCATTGTTGACTACGGCAGCATTGAAGGAGAAACTGCCGCCGCCGGCCGGAACCACGATCGGCGGGTTGATTGGAGTCAAGGTTACCTGCAGATCCGGCGGAGCGCCGCCCAAGATTTCGTAAACGAGAACTTGGTCGTTCGGGGTGCCCTGATCTAAACACACCATCGAGAACGGATACGTTCCCCAAGCTGTGGTGCCTTCGCAGCCACCGGCGGTGCTGCCGGTCAAGCCCGGAGGATTGGGAAGCTGAAAGGTGCCAACGACAGCCGGAACAGGGGGAGTCGAGCCGATTCCGCCAACCTTCTTCATGGTAGTAGCGGGTGAACCACTCTGGTCGTAAACCCAAAGGAACGGGCCGCCGGGTGATAGGTTGTCATAAGCCATGCCGTATACGCCAGTCAGTCCTAACGAGCCAGTCCAGATCACCGCGCCGCTGCGATCGAAGCAAATGATGGCGGAGCTGAAGTTGCCGGTCCAGAAACGATCGTTGTCCGAGTCGTAACCCAGAGCGCGAACGATAGCAGCGCCGGTCGGCTTGTTGATGTTCATGGTGGGGACCAAAGCGCCATTGGTGGGATTGAAAGCTAAAATTTGAGCGGCTTCACAACCGGCGTACAGATAAGTACCGTCATACGCTAAGTCGCGCCAGCCCCAGCCGGAATTGGCGGGTTGCGGGAACGAGTCTATGGGGACGCCGGCTAAAGTTTTACGGTAGTATTTGTTGTCGGTGGTCACAGCAGAGCTGGGTCCGGCACCGGTTGTCCAGAAATACCCGCCAGCCTGGGCTGCGCCCAGAACCAAGTTGGTCGCACCTGTCTCGGCATTGAACTGCAAGAGAATATCCCATATGGCATCCGTTGCCTGGGGAGCTACCGGACCGACTTCCGTAGTCATATCGGTGTACTGATCCGCCATGGCGACCACGCTAAACAGCAAAATGCAAACAACACTTAGGAACTTACGCATTTCTTCCTCCTTAAGTTGTTGGAAAGGTTTAATCTGCATTTGTAATTTTGAGGATCGGAACTACCCGGACCCGAATAATCAAGGCCGGGAATATAAAACTGTGCTGGGGTTCTATCACCTCCTTTGCAGCCTCATATTACACATAAGGCAAGTTTGGTTTCATCTTAACAAAGTAAGTTGATCCCATCTTGTAATCTTATAAGTAGCACAATTTAAGCAATTTTTCGGGCAAAGTCAAGTGTTTTTTCGCTTAAAGTGATTTTTTGTAATTGTCGTTTCAAGGGGGGCTGTCAACAAACGGCTGCGGTTTTCCCAGTAGAGGAGACTAACCCGAAGATATTCAGTAGTGTTCTGACGACGCGATCGGAAGCGTGGCCGTCCCATAAAGGTGGTGTAATTAGTGAGGGCGGCAATCCCACCAGACACCGACCCGCTTCCGAGATGATCTTGTCTTTGTTGATTCCAACTAACGTATTCGTCCCATGCGAGATGGTAATGGGTCTCTCGGTATTTTCACGCAGGGTTAAACATGGAACCGATAACACTGTGGTCTCTTCCTGCAATCCTCCACTGTCGGTAAGAACGAACCTGGCGCTCTTCATCAAGGCCAGGAAATCCAGGTAACCCTGTGGAGGCAGGATGGTGAGATTGTTCATGGCCTTGATCCTGTCTTCAAAGCCAAAACGCTCGATATTTTTTATGGTACGAGGATGCGCAGGGAAAACGAGTTTGATCCCTCCCTGAATAATCCCGAAGGCATCAAGTAGCTCGCCCAGCACCTCCGGGTCATCTACGTTGGAGGGTCGGTGCAAGGTTGCCAGTGCGTAGTTCCCGGGCTGTAATTGAATTTGATTCAAAATGGGCCGACGTTGTGCTTTGTCCAGATATGCGAGCAGTGAATCAATCATGACATTGCCCACAAAGAAGATGCGACTTTCGGGGATACCTTGTTGGCACAGATTGACGCCGGCGTCTTCGCAAGTGGTGAACAAATAGTCGGCGAGAAGGTCAGTTACTTCGCGGTTAATTTCTTCCGGCATGGAGCGGTCGAAACTGCGCAATCCAGCCTCGATATGAGCAATTTTTATACCGAGTTTGGAAGCTACTAAGCTGCATGCCAGGGTTGAATTGACGTCCCCCATGACCATCACCAGGTCGGGGGAATACTCCAGACATACCGGCTCGAAATCGGCCATGATGCGAGCAGTTTGCTGAGCGTGGCTGCCCGATCCAACGCCCAAGTTCACTTCCGGAGTGGGGATATCAAGATCGTCAAAAAAATAATCCACCATCTCCTGGTCGTAGTGTTGACCGGTATTAACCAATACCGGCTGTATGCTCCCAGGGAAATCCGCCATCGCTTTCAACAAAGGCGCAACCTTGATGAAGTTGGGGCGTGCCCCGACCACGCATAACACTTTCAACATAGCAGGTTTACAGCTTGACAATACAGGCTTTCCCTGATTTGAGGTTTTTGGTGGCGTTGCGGGAATCCACGACCAGGGTACAATGGTCAAGAATCCAGGCATAATCCACGTTGGAATGGTCGGTGACGATCAGCACGCAATCCTGGTCACCCAACATCTGTACCGACAAATCGGTGGAGCGGAGAATCTCGCCCTCGAAGGAAAATGAGGGGATGTAAGGATCATGATACGTAAGGCTGCCGCCCTTTTCAAGCAGCAACCGGATTATGTCGAATGCCGGCGATTCACGCACATCGTCAATGTCGCGTTTGTAGGATACACCCAGCACCAAGATCTTGGCTCCGCGTACCGGTTTGCTCAAAGCGTTCAGTGCGTCGGCTACCTTTTGCACCACGTATCCGGGCATGCTTAAGTTGATGTCGCGGGCTAGTTCGATGAATCTGGTGCGGTAATTCAATGATCTTAATTTCCACGACAGATAAGACGGGTCAATGGGAATGCAATGTCCCCCTAAACCGGGACCTGGGTAGAACGGCATGAAGCCGAAGGGTTTGGTGGCGGCTGCGTTGATGACCTCCCAAACGTCCACTTTAAGCAGATTGCAGATGATCGCTAATTCGTTTACCAGGCCGATATTGATCGAGCGGAAGGTGTTTTCCAGAAGTTTCACCATTTCGGCGGCGCGTGTGGACGAGACCGGAATGACGGTTTTGATCACGCTGGCGTATAGGGCTGAGGCCACTTGTGTACAGGCCGGAGTCACCCCGCCAATGATTTTGGGAGTATTTTCCGTCTGATATTTTTCATTGCCGGGGTCTACTCGTTCCGGGGAAAAGGCCAGGAAGAAATCCTTGCCCACAACCAGACCGGAGGATTGCAATTCCGGCAACATCACCTCTTCAGTAGTACCGGGATAAGTGGTGGATTCCAGAATAATCACCTGGCCGGGGCGCTGATGGCGCTTGACCTCATTCAAAGCGTTAACGATATATGAGAGGTCGGGATCGCCGGTTTTATTTAAAGGCGTCGGCACGCAGATGCTGATAGCGTCTTGCTCGGCCAATGAGGAGAAGTCGGTGCTGGCGGATAGGAGTTTGCGCTTGACCAAATCGGCCAACAATTCATTGGGGATGTCGGGGATGTAGTTGGCGCCGCGATTAACCGCGTCCACTTTATGCTGTAGCACGTCAAAACCGGTGACGCGAAAGCCATTACGAGCGAATTCCACTGCCAGAGGTAAACCTACGTAACCCAAACCAATTACGGCAACCCGGGTACGCTTTCCCCGGATGTCGTCAAGTATTTTCGATACCTCAACTGGCGCCATTTTTACTCCTAAAAAAGATTATTGGGGAAGTATAGTGCTAACGCAGCAGCACCATTTTACGCACGGTCTCATAGCCCCGATCACCCCTCAGCCGATAGAGATAAACTCCGCTGGGCAGACGATCATCTGCAAAAGCCTTCTGGAATTCGCCGGGTTGCAGGTAGGCGTCCAGCAAGGTGGTGAGGAGGCAGCCGGTCAAATTAAATACCTCCAGGGTAACGCGTCCGGCTTCGAAGACCGAAAATGTGATACTGGTGCGGCCATTGAAAGGTTCCGGATAGTTGCCTTTCAATTTCAGATACGTCAATTGATTGAAATCCGGCGGCTGCGCCCAGGAGGATCCCTGGGAATTACCGGCTATACCCAGAATGGGTAATCCCTGGGTATATTCCTGGCCCCCCACTTCCACGGTTGTGAGCTTGTAGTAGTAATGGAAGCCATTCACCAAGTTTAAGTCCTGGTACTGATATTCGAATCCTTGGGGTCCGCTGCCCTGAGCTGGAATCAAAGCCGAATTAATACGGCTGTAGGTCCCGTTTTGTCCCAGAGCGCGATAAAGGTTGAATCCCGCAATGTCCGTCTCGCTGGCGGTTTTCCAGGTTAAGTTGACACAATTCACACTTCCGACCGCCGAGAAATTGACCATTTGCACCGGCAGCGGGAAATCACTGATATCCTCGCGATCGAATTGGGCGTTGGTTTGTGATACGAGCATCAAGCCCAGGATTGGTAGGATATATCGGTAATTTTTTTGACTGGACATGGTCCCCCCTACTGCATGGTTAATTTTTAGCGCCGCGGATGCCGATGTAAGTAGCGCGCAACGAATAGGCAGAAGCCACCGCGCGCGCCGAACCGTACAAACCGGTGCCGGAGCTTCCCCAACTGCCCCCACGATTAACGGTATTAGCGGGGGGCGAGGCGTAGGTTACACCACTCATGGAAGCATTATAGGCCCCAGTGTAGGCTTCAGTATCGGTCCATTCCCAGACGTTGCCCGTCATCTCGAAACAGCCGAAGGGATTGGCCAGGCCGTCGTTCCCCCAGGCGGTTTCATAGGTGTTCACATCGCAAGGGCGACCGGGAGAAAAACTCCCCGACATATCGCAGTAGGTTGTAGAAGCTGCGGGAGTATCGCCCCAGGAATAGAGGTTGCCATCCGCTCCGCCGACCGAACGGCAGGCTTTCTCCCATTGTTCTTCCGTAGGTGGGGTTAATCCCATCCAGCGGGTCATGTCATAGGCGTTCAGCCAGTTGACGCCGATCACCGGCCAATCATCACGGCCCGAAACCACCGACCAAACGGCGAAGGGCACACTGCCGGTAATGCTCACGCCCCCACGGGTGGCATCATTTTGTGTGGTATTCCAATAGTCGTGAGTCGCGTCGGCGGTATTGTCGTGATTGTTTCCCACTTCGTTCAGGAAATCCACATACATGCGGTTGGTGACGGGATATTTCTGGATATAGAAATCGGAGGCGATATTGGCTGTCCCGGAGGTGATGGCGTTGGAACCGCCGTCGCTGCCCATAGCATACGCTGCATCGGCGGTTACCTGACACATTTCCACAGCATAGATACGCACGCGCACCATCTCGGACTGAGGTATATTTGTACCCCCCGCTCCCCAGGTCCAGGTGATGGTCTTAGAACCGCTGGAAGCGACAATCCCGACATCGCCAGTCAAATGCTGATTGACCGTAGTAGCGCCGGTTTGCCCGCCCATACTCCAGTCATCCGCCTGAGAGTAATTGTCAGTATCCATCCAGGTATTACCTTCACCCAAATGGTACTTGATGAAAATCCAGACGGGTTGGTCGGAGCTCACGGTGGGATTCGTGCGGGACAAAGTGTAATTGATGTCTATGGTAGAACCGGTCAGATTGCTGAACGCGGCGTCGCTCACGTCAACGTCCCGCCCCCAACAGGCGCTAACCACCAGGATCAATAGAGCGATCCCTGCGAATATTCGCAGTTTCATGATCTTCCCCCAGAATCAAGTTTAATCGTGTTGCCTAATTTAATCATGACTGGGGGGGTGGAGCAAGTAATTTCAACAGGATTTAGACCCTTAAGAGCTTACTGTGGATCTTTTTTTCAGGGCAATCTGGATATTCTTCAGCAGGACTTTAAGCAGAGTGGGTGGATGCAGCAACATGTTCGAGTACCATTGATTTGCCAAGGGACAGGAGCAGCCTTTGCGATGGATGAATTTCAACACTTCCTTGGCTTGGGGTGAAGCTAATGTTTTCTGCACGTCATAATCCATTTGGCGCAAGTTTCCCAAAGGATGATCGTAAGCCAGCACGCAACAGGGCCACAATTCTCCATCAAAGTTCAGATGTAGATTGCTGATACCTGCGTAACAGGGGAGCACTTGCGTTTTCCGTTCCAGGATTTGCACGGCCAGGTCATAATATACCAATCGTAGAGACTCTGTAATCCGCGTAAGAGATCGTTTTTCCGGCAGATTGCGTAGGATTTCGCCGGCGAAGTGCTGGAGAGCCTTTCGGTAGATATCAATTTGCGGGCTGATGCCATCACCGAGATTGAAAAATTCCGCCCTCTCTTCAGCAATTTCACTGCGATAACTTTCTATCCCCAATTCGTGAACATACGCTTCGATTTCCGGCAAATGAGCGATATTGAACCGCGAAATCACCGTACCCAGTTCGAGATGGAATTCGGGGTATTCCTCCTCCAATAGTTTCAGTCGAACGAAGGTCTCTTCCAGTTTGACGAAATTACCTGGGACGCCTCGAATGTGATCGTGTAACTTGCCTACACCGTCAATCGAAGGTTTCACCGTCAGAGGAATTCTGTTTCCCCGCCGCTGATTGTTTTCCAAGATCTGGCGGCAAATGGTTTCAATGCGCTGTGGAGCTAAGGCGTTGGTGGGGATGTGGATAATCGCAGGTTTCAAATGCTCCATCGCTAAATCGGCGATTTGAGGCAGATCGGAGCGCAGAAAAGGTTCGCCGCCGCTGACATTGAAAAAATAGACAGTCCCCAACGAGCGGAAGATCTTCTCGATTTCCGCCAAGGATAGATCCGGTTGTCCCCGGAATTGCCGGCTCTGGGATCTCTCCCCGATGTGACAGGTCAGACAACGCGATTGACACCGTGAAGTAACCGAAAAGGTCAGTGTGATGGGATGTGCGGAACGCAACCATCCTAAGCGCTGCCCATACGCATGTAAGATGTGTCTCAGAATGCGCAGATGGTTTTTATTGAATTTCATGCTTCGTGCTTGACATCAGGCGAGGTGTTATCGTCTTTCATTAGATTCAGACCGCGCAGCTCTCCGGTTACTTTAAGCATCCCCAGATAGATCGCAGCGGATACGCATAACGTAATCAGGAAGGGAACGGAAAAATATGATAATAAAAGATCTGCCAATAAAACCACACCACCCGCAGCGAGTATTCGCAGAGTGGAAGTAAAGTGGAGGCCCGCCTTCAATCGCATCCGCAGAAATGCTGCTGACATCACTACACCGGCGGCGAAAGTAATCGTCGAGGCCAACGCCGCTCCAATTAGATCCAGGCGAGGTGTAAGGACCAATTGCAGGATCACAAACAGGGGCAGAAGAAGCAGCGTCATCAATCCGGCAGTGCGCGGGTGTCCACAGCCGGTGATGATGGTTTTGTGAATAATGAAAGCGGCCAGCAAGCCATACGACAGCGTCAACCAGACCAGAGATCCGTCTGCCTCAAGGTAGGCATTGCCATAGACTAATTTAATGACGGCTTCGGCATTGCAAGCCGTCACAACGATCAAGGGCAGCACTGTGGCGAGCAGTAATCGGTTGGCCTGTTGAACGTAATGGGTGAGCAGCTTTCTATCTCCTTTGGCGAAGGCAGAAGATACCGCCGGATAAAGAGCGCTGGAAAGAGCATAAAAGGCGATGGGCGTCATTTGCGCCAGGCTTTTAGCGGAGGTGTATAATCCCGCGGAATCATGCTCAGGTAATAGCCTCTTAACGAACATCACGTCCAAGTCTGTAATGAATCCCTGCACTACTGCAGCCAGGATCAGAGGTAGCGAGAATTGAATCAGTGTCTTCGACGGAAAAACCACCGGGCTGGTGGCGCCCCGTCGTACAAACGCAGCCCAAATCCAAGCGATCAACGCGGCCAGAACTATCCCCTGAACAGCGCCTCGAGCTCCAAATCCCAAGGCCACCAATAAAATCCCTAATGCGGCTCGCAACAAATAAGAACCACTTAATAAAACAGATTGACGGCGATAGCGTTTTAAGCCATTAAAATATTGAAAAATCAGGAAAAATAGTCCAAAAAATAGAGGCAGAGGAGCCGCAGTGCGGAATAGCGGCGCCAGGTTTGGATCACCCAACAGGTCGGCCAGCGGTTCCGCCAGAAGAAAGAATAAAAGACTGACAACGGCAGCCATTGGTAGCTGGATACGAAAGCCGGAGCGATAAACGGCTTCAGACTGATTAGGATCAGCAGAAATATACTTTGTGACGGCAATGGGAACACCGGAAGAAACGAAAGTACGGATCATGTTGGCGGCGAATAAGACCACTCCGTACAGACCAAACTCTTCGGGGCCCAACCGGCGACCCAGAAAGGAATTTAGTGCATATCCGCTGGCAAAGAAGACCACCTGCGCGCCCAGTAGCCAGGCCGTGCCCTCCCGAACTTTAGAGCTACTCAAGTTACATCCTCGGGGGGTGATCCAACAGCCTGTGGCAGACGGCAGATGACGCAACGCACTTTACCGGAAGGGTCACGCTCTATGTGTGAGACGATTTCCGGGATCACCTGCAATTCTCCTCGTACCAATTGTCGAGTTTCGGCAATGAACTCATCCATCTCTTCAGGTGAAGGTTGATGACGCAATACGATTTGTAGCCGGATGGCCTTGGGAACTTCTTGCACTATGCGAAAGGCCGCCACCCAAAGAGCAGTGCGCAGTTCCTGAAACACCATGCCGGATATCCAAATGCCTGAAGGTAATAGAATGCGACTGTCGCTGCGGCCTTCTAAGCGAACCAGTCGGCTGAACGGTACACCGCAGGGACAGGCGCCGGACTTGCGTATGGCGCGATCGCCCAGGTCATAGCGGATGAAGGGCCAATCGCGACCATCCAGCCAGGTGACTACGACACGTCCTTCCTCGCCATCCGGGACAGGATGATTCTGGTCATCCAGGAGTTCCAGTATCATCGCGTCGTCATTGACATGCAGACCGTCGTGTGCGGCGCATTCCCAGGCAATATTACCCACCTCACGAGAGGCGTAGAAATTATACACCTGTGCCTTGAAGGCCTGTTCGATCCGGTGGCGAATAGAATCGTCCAATACCTCAGCTCCGGTGCAGATGATCGGGATGCGGAAGATTTCGCCGTTTTGAATGAGAAGATCGGCGATGGCGGCCAAGCCACTGGGGAAACCGTGCAGGTGTTGCGGACGGATGGCGCGTAATCTGGTCAAATTCTCTTCGGGAGAATCGGCTACGGAGAACCAATATTTGCGTAGAATACCAAAGTTTTCAAACCAATGCCGCCCCGTCAGACTTTCAGCGGAAGATTTCAATATTACCTGGCGATCGTAAAAGCGGAGGCCGGTCTGCCGGAAGGCGCGAATGACCTTGGCTTTGATGAAATATAGATCCCGCCAAGTGCGATGGATGCGCAATGGTTCACCGGTGGAGCCGCTGGTTATTTCCACCATCCAGCGGGTTTCCGGCGGCAAGGTGACCACCTGCTTGGGATCCGCTCGGCGGAACATTTCCTTCTGCAGGATAGGCAGGCGATCCAGATCGTTCAGGGTACGGACGTCTTCCGGTTTGATCCCGGCTCGTTCATAGAATTGGCGGAAAAAGGGGCTATGGTCATAGGCAAACCGAACCAATTCCCGTAACCGTTGTTCCCGGAACCGATCCAGCCGGTCTTCAGGCCAACTCAGCCGCTCTGTCATGCGGCGCAATAGGCGATAAGTGGTCCACCATCTCATGTGCGCTTCCAAAAGGGATTGGGCAGATTCGAGACGACCGCGCGAATTTTCCCGGATCGTTCGCGCGGAATTTCGCTGACTCGTCGGGTGGCGACTTCCATGCTGTCCCCCAGCCGTTCTTTCAGTAACCGCTGAATTTTTCCCTGCGGCTGGGCGTTAGAGTCTCGCGGCACCCATTCCACAACTATTTTCCCACCCTGATCCTGAATAATGCGATACTGATTGACCTCCTCAAGAGGTTTCAGTAAAAGCGAGATTTCCAATGCGGAGAAAATCTTCCCATTCAGCCCCAGGATAAATCCATCCGAGCGACCCGACACATGCCCTAAAGTCGGGAAGGTGCACCCGCATAAACATCGCCCTTCCAGACGTTGCACGACATCGCCTACCCGATAGCGAATGATGGGCATGACCCTTAAATCCAGGTTGGTGACCACGACTTCGCCCCTCTGCCCCACTCCCACCGGCTTGTTACCCGCCAAAATTTCTACGTGTAAAGAGTCGGTATTAAGGTGATAACCTTTGCGTCGCACACACTGGAAGGCGATATGGCCAATTTCATTCGCGCCATAGAGATCTATCGGTTCCACGCCCCATTGAGCGGTAAGAATTTTTCGATCTTCCGGACTCAACACTTCGGCGATCGTAAACAAGAGGCGCGGCTTCAAAACTAACCCTTCGTCCAATGGCATCTGTTGACCGAGCAGCATGAGCACGGAAGGAAATCCAATTAGAGCGTGGGGTTGTATCACCCGCAGCAGTTTCAGGTTTAGCGCTGACGATTCATACACCGACAGGAATTTCTCATTCATGAACCCGAGGCGATGATACCAGCGATCCTTGGGGGAGGTGTGCCGAGGTTCCGTGATATTGACCAGACGGTGCCAGGGTCGAAGGCCGTTGTAAATCAGCTCCCTCGTCACTGTATAACCCATGCGCAAGCGTTCGGCTGGATGATAAAAAAGTTCCAACGGGATACCGGTCGAACCAGAAGAACGATAGCGCATAAAAGCACTGCGATTCGCCAGCGAATCCAAGAATTCCAAAGCACGATCCCGCAAGATCTCCTTCTCCAAAATCGGGAAATGATCCAGATCTTCGGGTCGGCGGAAATCTTCAGGCTGGGCTTTGATCTGCCGAAATTTCTCCTGGTAGTAGGGAATGTGCCGGTAACAGTAGTTCAACAGTTCGGCCAATTTGCGCTTTTTTAGCTCATAGAGCCGATCTGCAGGCCACTGGAGCCGGCGTCGTAAACGCCATAGATGGTAGGAAGAATCGAGAGCGCCCACGATGGCTACTCCCCCATTAGAATTTCGGCCAAAGCCTGGATCAGCGCTTGACCGGTTTCTCGCAACGACTGTGGCGTGACGGGAGAACCGTCAGCGCCGCGACTGTAGTTGGATTCCAGATAGATTGTGTAGACGGCGAATTCGCGATATATAGCATTACCGGTGATTCCAGCGAAATCCAACATGCGCACAGTTGATCGTCCCTGAAGTTGAGCGAAGTTGCCTTCTGCCGCCTGATATAAATTTTGTTGAAATTGAGCGACAAGGGGATAGAGTTGTGAAGAAGGCATTTCCAAGAAGAAATGCCCCAGGTGAGGATCATTTGAAGAGTGCAAGTTGATGACCAGACGCAGTTGTTTTCTTTGGGCCGCTGAGCTTAAAGCCGCATGCATTCGGCGCGCTTCCAGCGAATTATAGGACACCCAATCACGGGCTAAATTTACTCCTCTGGCATTATGGTAATAATATCCGTGCGCCACACCGTCAACGTTCAGCATGGGAACGAAGTTAAAAACAAATTCGTCTCTCAGACGCTTTCCAGCAGGATGCTCCAACAAAGCCGCGACCATCCCTTCCAATACAAAAGAGGCCGGGGTTTCACCGGGATGTTCACGGCAGATCACCCAGATTTCCACCGGCAACTGAGATTCGACGGGAGGCTCGGGGCCGATCCGAAAACAAACCAGCTCGCGCCCCTCTTCGGATTTACCCAGAGTCGAAATTCCACCAGTGAGGCGATTTTCGATCGCTTTCAGGTAAGAATTCAAATCGTCTGAAGTATACGGGTAACTGCACGCTACGCGAAGGGATTCAGCGTCCAAGGGAGATTGAAACGAAAAAACTTGTCGCCCCAGAGGGTGGCGCAGGCTGAATTCGCGGGAATAATCCGTTTCCAGCGCGCGCACCCAGGTTTTACCGTCTGCAGAAAAAACCGGTTTGGTTATACCCCAGCGATCTCCGGTCTGGTGCGCACCAGCGGCATTTTCGATCACGAATTGTTGCCCTTTTTTAATCGGGTTGGTTAAAGCGAAATGGAACCACAAATATTCCGGGCCGCCGGGATCGGGTGGGATCAGAAAAGCAACCATCCCGTCATCCCGCAAACGAACGCTGTCGGCAGCGCCGGACTCAAAGGTTGTAGATGGTTTCAATTTTCCATCCGAGGTGGCGGCTGTTAATCCAGTTGAAAGGATCATCATAACCAACATGACGAAACCGGCGGAAGTACAAATTTTTTTCATCGTTAAGGCTCAATTTCAGAAATCACTCTGCGCATTTTACCGGAGGCTTCTTTGGAAATCACACCAACACGCTTGACCTCCACATGCAAACCTGGCCCCATGACCTCCAGGACATGCTCTTGGACTTTGGTTAAAGTATCCGGACCGAAATCCGAACCCGGCAGAATCTCCACCAACAGGTGCTCATAGCTTCGCTGAATCATGCGATATTGCTGTACCCCCGGGATGGAAGCAATGACGAAAATCAATGGGGATATTTTATGTCCGTCGGCTCCATGAAGCCAGTCGTCGGCGCGACCTTGCAAAACCTTGATCCGGGGAAAAGTGCACCCGCACGGACAGGGAACGTTTTCGGCTACGGAAAGGACGTCTCCAACTTCATAGCGGATGAATGGCATAGCGCGAGAATGCAGATTCGTAATGACCAATCGTCCGGCTTCTCCCGGCTGGGCGGGCCGACCTCCGGCGTCAATTTCGACCCAGAAGCTATCTGCATTCAGATGGTAACCGTCCAATGCCGGGCATTGCCAGGCCACGTCTCCCATTTCTACGACACCGTAGATGTCGCGCAATTTAACCTTAAAAACTCGGTTGATGCATTCGCGCTCATCAGGCGAAAGCAGCTCGCCGGTAGTGAAAATCAATCGTGGATGAATAAGGCTTTGCCCCTGTCTTTCTATCTCAGCCGCTAATAAAGACATGCTGGAAGCATAGCTGTAGATAACGTCAGGGTTGATTTTCGCCAGATCCGTAAGCTGTTTTTCGGCGGGATCGGCAGCATAAATGAAGTCCTTGGGCAAGAACCCAAGTTTCTGGAAACTGTAGCGGTCTTCGGTCGCATGGCGGCTGTCGCTGATATGGGCCATACGGTCGCGCCATCCCATGCCGTTGTGAAACAGAATCCGCAGGTGCATCAAAGTGCGATAGATGCGATCTTCAGGCGTATAATAAACATTTAACGGCGAACCGGAAGATCCGGAAGTCCGTTTCTTGACTAAACGCGAAGTATCGAAGTCACGAGCTATCAGATTTTTTAAATCAGCCTGCTGAAATAATGCCTTGTGAGTCGTAGGGATTTTTTCCAGGTCAGTGGGTATCCGAAGCTGTTCTGGTGAAAATCCGGCGGTCTCATAGTGTCGGCGATAAAATGGGACTTTTTCCCAGGCGAATTTGACCAAATCACGCATTACCTTCCAACTTCGCTGCTGCAAATCTGGATTTGGCAACCGAAGGTTTCGTCGTAGGATGAAAAATGTTTTTACGCCGCTCCAATACATTTACATAACCGTCCGTGGTTAATTAGTCTCTTGCGATTCGCTCCAGGCAATGCCGCAGGAGAATGCGATTTTGTTGCGCCCGGTCGCGCTGCAGGAGACCGTGACGCAACACCTCTGTGCGCATCTTCTGGCCTTTTTCCAACGTGTCCACTGCAAGCCGGTAAAGCCGGTCCCGATCGAGATCCCGGTCACATAAGACCTGTTCACTCATTCCGATTGAGGCGGCCAAATGTTCGATTTTACCGTCGCTGTCAACACCAATGAAGGGCAAGCCGAAGCGCATGCCCAATATGATCCCATGTAAGCGGTCGCTGATCAACAGATCCAGCTCGCCCAGCCGATGCACGAATTCATGCAGCGGAGGATCATCGTCAAGGATTTTGACAGCCTCTGAATGCACCATGTAGTTCCGGAGGCGCAAGCAAATCACATCGTCCCGAGGATTAGGGCCGATATCCATGGGAATCAGCCGGATTTGCGCGCCCAATTTTACGACCAGCATGTCCAGAGCTGCCGCCGCCTCTTGCAGAAAATGGTCGAAAAGTGGATTGGGACGGCTGGCAGCCAATTGCCAACTCACCGGCAGCAAGCTTCCCCGGCGATAGAAATGCCGGCGGGGAGCAATGCCAATGACCGGCGAGTGTATTCCAGTTGCCGGTTTCTGGCTATCTCCGGACGTGGTTAAACTAAAAGCAGGGTCAGCAGTGCGTTGGTAGGCGCTTTCCAAACCGATGGAATCCAAAAACCTGGCGGAAACGGTATCGCGCACGGCCAACATTGCTGATCCCTTTAACGCCGCCAAAGCCAGTTTCTTGCTGGAATTTTTCAGAACCGGCCCCATCCCGGGGGCATAAATTATTCGCGGAACTCCCAGAACCTTGGCCAGCAGCAGCGACTTCACTACATAGGGAACGTACAATTGACTGGAACGATCCTGCAACATGTGGCCGCCGCCCCAAATCAGCAGGTCGGCATGGCTGATTAATCCCGGTAGTAACGGCCATCGTAAGGCGCGGTCGGGAATGACGCGAATATGCTTTCCATGACGCTGCTGTGTCCGTTCGGGCATATTGCTGGAAATGGTGATATCCCGAACACCGCACGCGTCCAGATCCTGCAGCAGCGAAGTCAGAATGGCCTCTTCGCCCACGTTTCCTTCGGCGAAGGGGATCCGATCGATCAGGATGTGCAGATCAGCGGGGGATTTCATCAGCCACCCGGCCCAGGGAATAATACAAATGCGCGTAAGGCAATTTCAGTAGTGGGGGCAGCGGAAATCTCTCACCCCAATAAACATATCGCAACCAAGAAGGGAATCGACCCCGGTGCAGATGTTCTATATAAGGCGACTCCCACTGTTTTGGCTGATCTCCCTGGCGGTGCAACCGCAGATCGCGAAAGCCGGGAGAATCCGGCCAGGGCGGGCAATCAATCACACCCCAACGCACTTTACTGCACCCCTGATCCTGCAGAAACCTGCGGGTATAAAACGGAGAGAAATAACGCACATCCCCATGGCTCCAGGGAATACGATATACCCAATGTACTGTACGGTGAAGATTGAAACCTACGTTAAAACGATTGACTGCGGCGACCATCAGCCAGCGACGGCTGAACCCGGCCATTTCAGATAGCAAGGCCGACGGATCCTCAACCGCTGGAAGGACGGCGAAATTCCACACCAAATCCCAACGACGCTGGTGTTGGGCCGCTGCCGAGATTTCCGCGCTATTCAAATAGGATAGTTTACTCTCAAGCCCCAATTTGCGCCAAATATTCAGTGCTTCGCAATCAGCGCCGACCAGCGTAACGTCGCAACCAGCCAGTGCAAATCCCAGTGAATACAATCCCGGCATTGCTTTGGCTCCACCTGCCGGAAGCTCTAACACTGAAGTGATCCCCAGTTTTTTCACCAACCGGGCGCAGAGTTTCTGCAAAGCAAAACGCTCATACGTGACGCCGAAGACTTCGCGTTCGATCAAGGCTTCAGAGGCTACAACCATTCCTGCTCCCGATACCAGGCAACGGTTTCCTGCAAGCCCCGTGCCAGATCTACCTGGGGCTGATATCCTAATAACTGTGTGGCTTTCTCGCCGTTATACCCCCAGTTGCGAGAAAGCGCTAAAACCCGCGATTTGGTCAGCGGGGGTTGGAACCTCAATAGGCGCGCTGAGATTTCACAGACGCTGGCCACCGCCATAGCCGCCACTACAGGGATATTCAAACTGGGGCGTCGGACGCCCAGAGCGTCAGCGATTCCCCATATCAAGTCCCGCTTTTCTACAGGATGAGGGCCGGTAATATTGATGCTGGTTCCTTGAACGTTTGATTTCAGGGCTAGATCCAATCCAGCGATGAGGTCAGTGATGAAAACTGGCGATACTGTAGATCGTCCGTTGCCTATAAACGCGAAACGACCCTTCTGGATCGTTTGGAACAGCGCTAATTTGTGCGGATCTCCGGGGCCGTAAGTGAAAGTTGGGCGCACGACCAGGAGATCCAACTCTTCATGAGAGGCGATTTCCAGCGCGCGTCGTTCTCCTTCCCATTTGGATTTCTCATAGTCGGTGCGAGGACGCGGTGGGAACGATTCGTCGGCTGGTGTCGTAGTCACCGGCCCGGTGACGCCTCCCGCACTAACGTGGATGAATCGTTTAATTCCTTGGCGACAAGCTGCTTGCACAACATGCTCGGTTCCCCGGACATTGACTTCACGAATCTGTTGGTAGGGCATGCCCCACTGACCTAATAATCCGGCAACATGAATGACTTCCTCAACTCCTTGAAATGCCTCGGCCAAAGTTTCGGGACGTGTGATATCGCCAACAGCCATTTCACAGTGATTCCTGACCTCGGAATCAAGCCGCTCTGGATTCCTCACGAGAAGTCGAAGCTCCAGACTTTGATGTACATAGAAGTCAGCGAGCCTCCCACCAATGTACCCGGTAGCGCCGGTGATCAGCAGTTTAGCGGACATCGAGCAACTCCTCCACTGCGCCGATGATACCGTCCCAGGAAAATTGTCGCGCAACCTGAACGACTCCATCCTGAAAACGCTGCGGGCCGTCGCCGGAATAGAACTCGCGTATCGCCTGAGCCAGACCAGCCGCATCTCCCGGGTCGCACAACACGCCGGTGCTTCCGGGGATAACCATTTCCTTGAAACAACCTGTTCGAGTGGCGATCACAGGGCGGCCGGAAGCATAAGCGCTGCCCAGGACACCACTGCCCGTGGCTGACCGGTACGGCAGGATCACCCCATCACAGGCCGCCAACCTCACTGCCAGATCAGATTCCGGCAAAAAACCAGCTTCCAAACGCACACGCCCCGACAAACCCAAACGGTCAATCAATTGTAAATAACGATTTTGATCTTCCCAGAATTCCCCGGCCACCCATAATATCAAATCATCAAAATCAGATCCCAGGGAGGCGAGAGCTTCTATGGCTAAATCCAACCCCTTATAGGGTCGCACGAAACCGAAAAAAAGCAACATGCGCCCAGTGATTGCCAACCGATGGCGAGCTTCCTGCCTTCCAACACTGGCGGCATCCAGGGGAAAAACCGGATGTTCTCGGCGGACGACCTTTGCCTGCGGTAAAATTCGCAGCAGGGATTCTCGATCATCCTGCGAATGGACGATGAATCCCGCGCCCGGGCGTAAAGCCAACCTGGTCAAGGGCTCATCGAAGAAACGATTCTCGTGGGGAATCACATTATGACAAAGAAAAATCACTCGGCGCGATGTGGCCAACCGGCGCGCCAACCAACCTGTGTGCAGCGCCCAGAAGCTCACCCACCAAGTGATAATCACACCATCCGGAACAAACTCATCAATTAATTCCGCTGCCTGTTTCCAGGTGCGCCATTTGCCATAATGAAGCAAACTCAGGGCGCGTGAACCTTGGGGCGACTGGGGACCGGTGTCGAGTTGCGATTGTCCTGGAAATAAGAATCCGGGGTACAGCCGGTCGAAGCCGAGGCCCAGACACTCATGCCGATCCTGCAAACGGCTCAGCAGAATGGATCCATACCGCGCGATGCCGCCCCGGGAAGGATAGGTCGGTCCGACAAAGGCCAGTTTCAAGGTAAGCTCTCTGTTCCATCCTTGATTTTATCGCGCGTGCCCAGAACCAACTCGATGCGTTTCAAACGAACCAGAGCGTCCTCAATCAGACGGCGGTTGGCCGATATTAAATCGGCTAACAGGCCGATCATGATGAAGGTGAATCCAATGAACAACAATATGGTCATGAAAATCAGAGACTGAATATGACCGGTAGGCCCTGCGAAGGAGAAATAGTAATACAGAAACCGTATCCCCAGCAACAGACCAAGTGAAAAGATGAACGCGCCAATATAAAAAAATACGCGCAAGGGTTCGTAGGTGACAAAAATCCTCAGAATCGTCGCCAGCGAACGCTTCAGATAGATAGGGGTGTTGCGGAAGAGTCTCGATTCCCGCAGCTTATCGTTACGCACAACATCAACAGTTTCGATGGCCAGATTTTTCTTCCCGGCCTGAATGATCGTCTCCAGAGTGTAGGTAAACAGCGAGATGACGTTCAGTTGCAGAGCTGCGCGCCGGTTGTAAGCGCGAAATCCTGAAGTCACATCGGATACCTCAGTTTGGCTGATCCGCTGTACGACTCTCGATCCCCATTTCTGGAGAAACTTCTTCAACGGTGAAAATTCGTCAATTTTTTCAATGGGACGAGCGCCCACGACCATGTCGGCGCGGCGAGCCAGTAGCGGCTCGATCAGGCGGGGAATTTCCCTCCCCGGATACTGGTTGTCAGCGTCGGTATTGACGATGATATCCGCGCCCATAGCCAAAGAAACGTCCAATCCGATTTTAAAGGCTGTGGCCAATCCTTGCCGGCGGCGCAGGCGCAAGACGCGATCAGCGCCGGCCCGATGCGCGGCGCCCGAGGTGTCATCAACGCTGCCGTCATCAATCACCAGAATTTCCACCTTGTCAACACCGGGGATTTGCCTGGGGATCTCGGCGATGGTCCCGGCCAGGTGTTCTTCTTCGTTCAAACAGGGGATTTGGACGACTAACTTCATTGGCGATTAATCAGGTATTTAATCGTTTAAAACTCTGAAGACTCAATGTTAAGGCGATCCGTGATCGGATCAATATTCACGTCTATTTTTTCTGCGCCGATCTTATCGAGCGACATAACCGCGCCTGAACTTCGCAAGTAATTCAGCAAAGGCGGCTTAGATTCACCACTTTGTTTGAGGTCTCCACCACCCACGTACTCGTACCTCCCGATATCTGGCGCCTGGCCATTATAATGGAACCCGACGTCAATCCCCGCATCAATGGCGGGACTGTCTCCCTGGAGGGTAAAATTGGAATCGGGAACTGAAACGAAACCTGGCGAACTACTGAGACTGTGAGTCTCTTCACCTGGCCAGGAGGCTTGAACCTCCGCTATGGTCTTGTACATCCCGCCTGGTCCGGGTGCATTATACAGCTTGAACGGCTTACGCTCGGACGGCGTTCCAGTGGCGTTGGGGCACCAGTAAAGGTTATGACTCCAAGTCTGGCTGGTGTAGGATTGATATATTTCCGAGATGATCGCGTAGTGATGTTGTGGCCGACTGAGCAGATTACAAATGATATTGTTGCGAAACACGCTATGGGGTGTGTAAGAGTCATAAAACATGATCACTGCTTGATAGGGCGATCCCGGCACGGCAGTATAAGGGACGTCTTTATACAGGGTGTTGTGGTAATAAAAGCAAGCGCTGCCCAGCGGCGCGATTTCATTGCCGCCGGAAGATCTGATGACGTTAAAAGCAATGGTGGAGTTCCGACAGTACGGCGTCGTCATAAAGCCTTTATCTCCGAATTCCCCGGTCTCGGTGTCGCGCAGACCGTTACGGGAGACATAATTATACCGGAAGAAGGAATTATCCGGGGAAAAATCGCAGCCGGACTCATAATTGTTGATGATCATGTTTGAGTCAATCTCAGTCCCATCCCCGGCAAAATCCACTTCAGATCCATACGCTAAACCCTTATGCCAATTGTTGGCGATCAAATTGCGCTTTATGGTTAATTTACCCGGGCCACCGCCATAGATGACGAGGCCGTGGCCTTCGTTGGTCTGGGGTACTCCATGCCATTCGCCATTGTACTCGATATGGCATTCTAAGATAATGACTCCACCGAAATTTCCACCCAAGAAAATTCCATCTTCTTTATGGCGGAGCACTGTGCAGTTCTGTACGGTCAGAAAGTTCACCGCGTGTGTCCCGCTCACAGAAACGCCGCTGCCGCTGGATTTTTCTATGGTCAATCCCGCGAGATGCCAATAATTGATGCCGGTCTCGAAGCGAAACCGACCCGGATTCAGGGTTACGGTTTCAACATTGTAACTGCAAATAACGATTGGCAGAGTGGCAGTTCCGCTGATTTCCGGCGTAACCGTCTCCGGGTAGTTGCCGGCACGGATGAGGATGGTGTCACCTGCCATGACGCGGCTGGAAGTACTGACAGCATAGGAGATAGTATGCCAAGGCCGAGACATCGTGCCGGGATTGCCGTTACTGCCGTTAGTCGCAACATAAAAAGTGCCCGCTGGAGCTTGTGACCCACTGCCAAATAAAGCGATAAGATAAAGAAATATTATTCTTGACATAGACCACTCCGGTTTTGACGATTCAACGTCTTTAGAGGAGGCTTTATAAGAGAAAAACCGGTGCGTAACTTCAGGATCCCAAATAACGCGATCCCATTGTATAAATCTACCAGCCGAGGCCTTGTGAGACCGCGGTGGCAGGTTTCTTTTCCAAGCGTTCCAGTTCGATGACTTCTTTGCCCTGCAAATCATATTGCAGCAGGTCGGCCTGGCCATGTCCGACGACCAACACATCGGCAAATGCGATCAACTCCCCCAGAGTCGGCGACATCAGCTTTTCGATATGCGGTACTTCCTTTTCGATGTACTGCCGATTGGCGCCGAACAATCGCGATATTTGCACGTTGGCATCGTGAATGCGCAACGGATAACCTCGACCGATCAGATATTCGACCAGCAAAACGATGGGGCTTTCGCGCAGATCGTCGGTGCCGGGTTTGAACGACAAACCGACGATCCCGATCTTGCGCCGTCCGCCGCGGCAAATCAGGCGCAGAGCTTGATCCAGGTGAGCCTGATTGCTGGGAATTAGAGATCCCAGTAGTGGGGTATCGGTATCCGTGGCGCGGGCGAAATAATTCAACGCACGCACATCCTTGGGAAGGCAGGACCCGCCAAAAGCAAATCCGGGCTTCAGGTAAGCGCGCGATATATTGAGCTTATCGTCTTGACAAAAAACATCCATCAGTATATGCGAATCCACGCCGGCGGCTTTGCACAAGCGGCCCATCTCGTTGGCGAAGCAAATCTTTACGGCATGGTAGGAGTTGGAGGCGTACTTGATCATCTCCGCTGCTTCCACGGGCACGCGCAACACTGGCGCTTCGAGGCTGGCGTACATTGCTTCCAGCACGTCAGCCGCTTTATCAGCCCAGGTGCCGATGACGGTGTAAGGCGGATGGTGAAAATCCTTGACCGAAGAGCCTTCGCGCAGAAATTCCGGGTTGATGCACAGACCGAAATCTTTTCCAGCAACCTTGCCGGAAGCTTTTTCCAGGGCAGGGACGACCGTTTCGCGAATGGACCCGGGTAGCATCGTCGAACGGATGACAACAACATGGTAATCGGTCTTGCGCGCCAGACTTTCGCCGATGGAAATACAGCAGGCTTTCACATAGTCCAAATTCAGGCTGCCGTTTTCATTCGAGGGAGTTCCTACGCACACTAAACTGATTTCCGTGTTCAGAATTGTGGCCAAAGCATCATCGGTGGCTGACAGGCGTTTTTCAGCAACGCTAACCCGTACGATGTCGCCGATTTCATCTTCCACGATTGTGGATTGACCGGCGTTGATCAGTTGCACCTTCTGGGGATTGACGTCGCAACCGATGACCTTGTGCCCCAGTCGCGCCAGACACGCCGCCGACACGCAACCGACATACCCAAGACCGAAAACTGATACGTTCATCTATGCTCTCATGAATGAATTTGGTGTCAATTATATATCGGCAGAAGGCCGCAGATAATTCAGTTTTTGACTTCGCTTTCAATGAATTTATTGATCCGGGCGATATGTTCATTCCAGGAACGGCGGCGTTCATCACGCAAAAGCATGATTTCCTGCTTGAAGCGGTCGTGTTCCGCCAACATCTGTTGTACTCCGCGGACGATGCCCCCCGGCGTGTTGTCCACGAAGATAGTGCCTCGATGGAAACTTTCGCGCAATAAAGGCCAGTCTGAGGTGATAATGGGGATCGCCCAGGACATCGCCTCATAAGCGCCGCGCTGCATGGTATCATCATTCTTGACCAGGATCATGGCAGCATCCATGACTTGAACCATGCCGGCGTAACTGGGACGAGGAATAAAATCCGTGAAGGTCACATTAGGGGGAGCGCTTTCGATCAGTTCCGGCGGCGCATTTTTCAGCGCTCCGGTCATAAAAAAGCGTACTTCTGCCAATCGCCGGCAGGCTTCCAGCACTTCGGCGGTCGGTTCATCAGACGCGAAACTGCCGATGATCGCTATGCTTGGATTTGTCGGACGTTCAAAGTGAGTTATGGGCTCATCTTCCAGTAGCAAAGCCCCCAGGATTTCAACTTTGGCTCCCCAGGAGGCGACTAAATCTCGATGCTTCTGATTGGTAACAATGGAAAATAAGGAATGGCGATAGGCATATTTCACCAGCGGGAGGGACCAGTTCCATTGCCTTTTGAGAAATAGCCCGGAATGGGAATCAATGACATAGCGCGTGCCCGTCAAGCGCGACACCCAATACACCGTCAACGGTAAAAATACCGGTTGATTCATGACGAAGACCAACTTGGGTCGGCGCCATAGAATGAAACCGACTGTATGCAGAGTCATCAGCAGGTAGCGCAGAGCCAGGCGCAGCGGATTGCTCTTGCCGGATAGGTAGCCGAAGTAAATCGGTTCTGCCCGAAAGCTGGCGGCCAAGACCTGGCTGCGCCGGGATTGCGGCAACCAGGTGATGAAAACTCGCCCCGGAATCACCTTCAGACCGCCACGGCGTTGAATGCCAGTTTGTATCCGTATTGATTGTTCCGGGATAAGGCCTCCCCTAATAAGCTGGCTGGATAAGCCAGTGGAAATAACAGATAGGCTAATTTTGAATTTTTGAGATTGGCGCGATAGAAAGCAATAGAGAGCGGAGATTTCAGCATATACGTCCACTCAGTGACTATGAATCCTGCTTTTTCGAGCGTCAGGCTCAGATCTTCGATGCGATACCAGTGAGCCACCGAAAAGGCTTTGGCGTGACGGACTTTCTCCTGCGCCGTAATGCCGGGCACGGAAAAGGAATCCACCGTCATAGCCAGCTTCCCGCCGGTTTTCAAGACTCGGCGCATTTCCTGTAAAGCTTTCAGGTCATCGCGGAAGTGTTCCAACACGCAAATGCCGACGACTGCGTCGAACGCCTCCCGCCGAAACGGCAGGATGTGCGCATCGCAACCGATCAGGCCTTGAATAATATCGCCGCTGCGGTGGCGGGCTTGCAGCAACCGCTGGCGGTTGAAATCAAAACCTACGACTGAACGCGCTTGCCGGGCCAAGATAGAGGTCCAATAGCCGTCACCGCAGGCCACATCCAGAAGCTTCTCGCTGCCTTTAAGATCGAGATAACGACTCAACAAAGCGAATTCCATCCGGCGCGAGACATTCAGGCCGTTCAGAGGAATAAACGCGGTCTTATTGAATATTTTGAGTTCCATCTACCCTTGCGTATAAGAAATATCAGGAAGATCGTTTGCCCAAACCCAAGTAAATTTCTCGGCGGCTCCAATTGTCAACACGCCATCGGCTCCGCCAATGACTATCTCTATATCTTCGGTATCGGATTCCACAAAAACGTTGATTATATCTACGGGTAAATCACCCTGACATTGGCAGGTTACCACCGGCGCTTTCAGGTATTCGCCATATTTTTTCGAGATCCAGCCCTGCCGATCCGGCTCGACACGTCCCTGGGCTATGGTTAAGGTGATGGGTTGCGAGGCCCAGGCCACCTGTACTACGCGGTATGGCTCTTTTGACCAGACTACGCGATCTTTCGCCGGCAGGCGGCATTGCCAACCCTCTTCGCCATGATGAAAGACTTCCATCGTGTGCGACTGGTTGCCCAGCAAGCGTTCAAAGATCAACAGTCGCAGCGGAGGACCGGGAATCCACAACAACGCCCGCCGATGGATCTCCGGCGCGAAGCCGTCATGCTCGCCACCGAAAAGATACCCGCCACAGACCGGAGTAACACCGAAATTCTTAGCCCTCGCCGACCGCCCGTAATTGAATTCACCCGTAACCTGGGAACTGTCACGCCCATCCATCCGCACGGTATTGTGCGCCGCTGTGGAACGAGCATAGGCCCGTGCGGAGAAATCTACGTAACTGAATCCCCCCGGATCCACCAGAAACCGCGTTCCCGGCAAGTGGACCTCAAAAGCCAGTGTGTCGGCATGGCCATGATGAGAGGCTCCAGGCATTCCGAACTGCCCGGCATCGAATAAAAGTAAGGCTCCCTGCTTCGCACGTCGAACCGAGTATCCACCTAAATCCTGTGCTTGAAACCCAACGAGAGCTGTCCCGCCCACAGCTTCAGGAGGGTTTCCAGCGAGAAGCCATTCTTGATCCAGCGTCAGATTTTCTCCAGAAGAGACTGGGGATTGGTTACCAAACTTCCATAACGCGGCGAACGCCTGGCCCTCTCTCTCTTCCCGGCCGTTTCCGGCATAACGGTCGCTATCCCCCAGAGCGATAAACCCGCCGTCATCCGCCTGTAACTGTGCCCCCACCAGAATCATTTTGACCAACCGTTCTCGGTAAAGTTGGGAGGTCTCCTGATGGGAGTCGAGAGTGAAAACCAATC
>JAGVQJ010000002.1 GCA_020051775.1 Calditrichota bacterium
TGTTTCATCTTGGAATATCGATCAATTCCTGATATAAAATCAAACAATACAACCATACTGAGCGGATAAATTTCATTATATAATTATATAATAGAAAAAATATGTTGGAGGGCTTATGGACAAGATTCAAAAAGTGGAGACCAAGGAAGACGCCTTAAGGCTTTTGAACATCGCCCTGGAGCACGAATGGGCCGTAAGCTTTGAATATACAATTCATGCCTACTCCATGCCAAAAGGCAAGTTTTTCTATGAAGACCCCGTTATGAAAAATAGAACCGATGTCCGTGCCCAGATGATTCAGATCGGCATCGATGAGATGTACCATTCCCTTCAGCTTGCCGTCATTATTACCCAGATGGGCGGGGTTCCCTCTTTTAAAACCGATGAGGTCATGCGCTACCCTCGAATTATGGATAATCTTAACAGAGACAAAATGACGGAAGATCTGGTTACGAATCTCTACCAGTCAGCAAAGTTTCCCGAAGGCGCTTTCCCCAAGATTCAGAACATGGTACTGAATATCTCTTATGATGAGGTGCGCCACTCGAACCAGTTTGCGGCCATGATGGACGCCCTGAAGGCACAGGGAGCTGAAGATGCCCTCTGCTACCCATCAAACCCGGAAAATATCAACCGGCAAGAAGTACAGCTTCTCCACGAAATCATGCGTCTGGAAAATGAACTCACGCACCGCTATTTAAAGTACGTGTTTCTCTTCAGTGAACACCAGGATCTCAGTCAGCGTCTCTTTAAAAACTCCATCGATCACATGAGGCACTGGGATAAAAACTCCGGCACCTTAATCAAATGGGGAGATGTAATTCAGATCGAAAATGCCAAAAAGGATGCAAACGGAGTAGAAACGAGCAAAAACCCCATGCCTTCTGTCTATCCAGGGGAAGATCGGTTTTCTGTCCTGGAAGCTCTCATCCCGGCCGAAGAAACCCTGATTGCCAGGTACGAAAGGCTTATCTCCTTGGTCCCTAATGGTGAAATCAAAGATCAGCTCAGGCTTCACCTGGGCCTTAATAGAGAACACCTCTTTACCCAGAACTGGCTCCTCAAAAACGTCCAAAAGATAAAGGGACTGAAATAGACGGAAAATCCGGTGAGCTAAGAGTTGGGTCAGCTGATGTTCGGCACGGGTGCTTAAATTATGACGCCCTAAGTAACGACTCTTCAACCGTTTGAGGAACTTGGATGGGAACAAAATAGGAAGAAGGGTATAAATAATCCTCTCCACTTTCATCAATAATTCGAATATCCCCTTCGGCAGCAGCATCTTCATCTGGAAGCACACGATAAATTTTATGGAGTTCTAATGATGCCGGATAATCTATCTTATTGATACAAACCACAAATTCCGGTAAAGCCTGTTTTGATTTTTTCATGGCTTACTCCAAATTCACATTCAGGCGGAGGAATTCCTGTTGGTCTACTTCCCCTTTGCGGCAAATTCCACCGAGTTCATCCAGTCGCAACTTCAGTGCAGCATCCAGAGGAGCGCCCTCAGTTTTGCGAGAACTCTTTAGTTGTCCCTGACCGCCGCCGACCATTTCCTTCCTGCGGCCCAGACCCACTACCCTAGCAATAAATGCCGAATAGGACCTCCTGGCCGCACCCAGCGTCCTGCCAAACAATCCAGGCACATAATCAGTATCCTGCCAGTCGATTCTAACCTTACCCGGTAAGACGCCGTGACCACTCCAAAAAATTATTGCGATCGGTGCTGTCCTTGACGATCTTTCGTAAACTGGAAAAGTGAAGCACCCATTTTGCATTTCCTCAAAAATAATTGCGTATTTTAATTATCATGCTGGAAAGAAAAGGGACGCCCTCTTGCCCGATATTAATATGGTGGTATAATTAGCGTGAAAATAAAATAATTACCAGTAATCCTTGTTGACGGCCAAGCGGAAACTCCGTTGGCAGTGTAAAATCGAGTGAAATCGGGGGATTGGGAAGGATTTGGGCTTCGGGCTTTTTTTCTTCTCACCCCTCCCGTCCTACGTCCTACACTATCTCACCATCTCACTCGTGAAGCAACTGGACCTTTTCATTTTACCCTACCAAAATCGGCCTTTACGGACATCGACCAATGACTAAAAATACCATCCACACCCAGCCACATGCGGAAGTACCAAAAAGCGAAACTTTCGAAGAGTCCGCTGGCGGGAAAACAGCCCGGTTCTTAGGTTCGCACCTCTGGAAGATATTGAGGTATGCCCGCCCTTATAAGACTCGAATTGGGATAGGTCTACTGGTGAATGCCATGGCCCGTATGTGTGACCTCCTCCCGATGGTATTTGTGGGCAGGGTAGTGGACCTGGTCACCTCGAGTGGGAAAACAGGCCCGGCGAATCCTAACGATTTTCTTTTTTATGGCCTTGCTGTTCTGGGCACTTTCGTGGGGCTTGCCATATTTCAGAGTTCCAGCGACTACGCCCTGGACACCATGGCCCAAAAGGTGCGTCACGACCTTCGAGTCAAACTTTACGAACACCTGCAGCGTCTGGACGTCGCCTTTTTTGAGAACCGTCAGGCCGGAGACATACTTGCAGTCCTATCCAATGATGTTGATAACCTTGAGAATTTCTTGGCAGACGCCACAACCAGCCTGGTCAGACTTGTTATCACTTTTCTTGGTACCTATGGGATACTGCTTTGGATAGACTGGCACCTGGCACTTTTGCTCTTTATGCCCCTGCCATTTGGAATCGTTGCGGTGCGGTTTTTTGCTACCAAGGTCCAGCCGCAATACCGCCGCGCCCGTTTAGCAGTTGGCGCTATAAACAGTATTCTGGAAAACAATTTACAGGGTATCGGGGTAATCCAGGCTTACACTGCCGAAAAGCATCAAGCCTTGCGGGTATGCACGCAATCTGCTGAATACAGAGATGCTGCCATCCAGGCTGCCCGCGAGCGCGCGAAGTTCATTCCAGTACTCTATGCCATAGCGGGCTGCGCATTCGCCTCTCTGATCGGGATCGGAGGATGGCTCACCCTGTCTCATTACGGACCTACCCTGGGCGACTATACCACTTTCGTTCTATTGGCTATGCGGCTCATACTCCCGCTCTTTGTCTTCGGCATGCTGATTAATCAGATACAACGCTCTGAAGCGTCTGCCAGACGTATCATGGAGCTGCTCGAAACCCGGCCCAGGATCATCGATACCCCAACTGCTGTTCCTCTCAAAGAAGCGCCTGTTCTTGTTGAGTTCCGTAATGTGCGTTTTGCTTACCCAAAGCGCCCGCCGGTTATAAACGGGGTTGATTTCCGTATTGGACAGGGAAAGGTACTGGGTGTTGTTGGTCCAACCGGGGCTGGAAAAAGTACCTTGATTAAGCTGCTATTGCGTTACTATGAGCCGTTCTCAGGAGAAGTTTGCATAAACGGCATTCCGCTGAGCCATCTCACTATTGAAAGCTTTCGACATCATATCGGCTATGTATCCCAGGAAGCCTTTCTCTTTTTCGGCACGGTTGCCGAAAACATACAGCTTGGCCACCCGAACGCCACTTTGGATGAGGTGGTAAAGGCAGCCCAAATAGCGGGTGCGGACGAGTTCATAAGCAAACTGCCGCAAGGCTATGACACGCTCATAGGAGAACGGGGATTAAAGCTCTCCGGAGGCCAACAGCAAAGAATATCCCTTGCTCGGGCCATTCTGCGAGATCCTCCGATTCTGATTCTGGATGAGGCGACCTCTGCCGTAGATACCCGCACAGAGGAGGTCATCCAAAGGAATCTTAATCAGTTCCGTAGCGGCAGAATAACTCTGGCCGTAGCACATCGGCTCTCGACAATACGCAATAGCGATGAGATTCTGGTCCTGGTGGATGGTGTCGTGGTAGAACGTGGAAATCATGAGAGCCTTCTATCAGCAGGCGGCGTCTACAAAGGACTTTGGGCGGTGCAGAGCGGGGATACTGACCGGGCCTTTGCGTCCGCAACTGCTGGTGGTCCTGGCCACTATTAAAGGCATGAGAAGACAGAAAAAGGACTCCCTTTACTTTTGCAGTTTAAGGGGTCCCCAAGTTCATGGCCGTAATTGTGCGCTATCTTTTCTCCTCGCTTTACAGACAAACTTACCCCTGATTAGGACAAGGGCCTGCGTAGGTAGGATAGCCAGTTGGACAAGGCTGTCATCGGACTTGAAGGACGGAATATTGTAATTTTTATTTTTCTGCAGGAGAAGCTCGATTTTTGTCAACTAAAGGTAGCACCGTGTTAGGGCGCCAGGACTTCCGAAAAAGTGACACCGGCAACCTCAAGGGCATCTCGTACAACGCAAACTGCTAGGAGACCAGACTTGTTATACAAGGAGACGTCGTGGACTAACAGCCGACCAGATCGCAAAACCCTTCCTGCGAACAACGGGTTTCCGCTTGATGTTACGGCGAACGAGCGGCAGTGCTTGTCCCCGACTAAGAGCGGTGCAGGCCCCACTTCCATGCGAATCGACGGGCCTGGCCCCTCGAAGACGAATGGTTTGCCAGGTATAACCGTCAGTAATCGACCGCCATCTTGCCCCCTTATGATGGTTCGTATCGCGACACCGGAATCGCTAAGCCAAAGAGCTAACAGTTCTTCGCCGCTCTCGACATCCGTAATTGCGATTCCTCCGCAGCTATTCGATCCAAGAAAGATAGGGCCTTCTTGACTCAGACGTTGCGCCAGCGCTGACGGCTCGGATGTACCGTAATGCCTGATGAAATATGCGGCTATCTCGGCTACGCAGTTTTCAGCGGTGCATACACGGGTACCGATACCAATTGCGACAAGCTTTGGTGCAGCATCCAAGATGACACCGTCGCACGTGATGAAGTAATCCGCATCGTGTTGGCTTGCCTGGTCAATATGTAAAGCGTCTCGCATATCATGTTTGCGTTTTTCTTCGTCAGATGCTGGTTCTCCGAATACTACTCGATGAATCTCCATAAACCGAGATTCGCGCCCACTCGTTCCCAGACGGCTGTCTGCGATATTGCTGTTTGTCACATATACCATATTACTACCACCGATCACGTCATAGCGGCGCGCTTTCCTTTGGCCCCGCGGCCACTTTAGAAACTCGACGGGAAGGGTGCTAGTCTGTAAAATCTCAACGAGGCCGGCATCATGAAAAGCCTCAAGGCAATTCATCGCGGCGATGCCACCGCGGGTATTGATGCGGTCCGCGTCAATCACGATCCGGTGAATGTACATATGACGGTAATGATCCTAAACGCTCGACTTCGACACCCTAACATTATTTTTTATGTTTACATGCTTTTTCTAATAATTTTTAGGTCAATCTGTGGGGAGAGTCAAGAGATATCTGTAGGAGCGTCTTTTTAACACTCTGAAAAATAATGGTCTTTCGTAAACTGGAAAACTAGAGGGCGTCCCCATTTGTATTACTCGTTTGAATAGGACGGCATAAGGGTTCTGATGTGTTTCTAGGCCGCAGAGATATGGACTGTTAGTTCCTCTGCTGTCGTTGGCGTGCGGAACGCCTCGTATTCCGTACCGCCAGCTAGTGAGCCTCGATAGGTGTTTGGTGCGGACATAAGGTCTGAAACCGTATTTGAAATCAAGCAGAACTCAATCAGCATCAATATGCACCGCAAAGAAAAAAACGGAAAAAATTATTAAAGACCCGTTAACAATCCTTTTTGCCCTTGACAAACGGAGGCCTTATAAGTGTTAGATGCCTCAATGTCATTCCACAATACGTATTGCCAAGTACGGGACAATATTGAACAGCCATATACATATTTTGAAGAATGCCATGCCCGCGTAATGAATAGCGTCGAACCTCTCAACCGACAACTTGAACCATTTCCCATGAATTCGGTACATCCAATCGTGGGCTAGCATGAAAAACAAAAACCACCATAACAGCAATCCCACGTTAATTACCGCGCACCAAGATAGAACATCACGAATTATATCAACTGTCATTTGTCACCTTCTTTTTTTGTGACTATTTCATTATTTATTTCATCTAACGAGTCTGTAGAAAAACCCCTCGGAATTGTTTGAGGGGTGAAATTAGGGGGGGAAACCCCTCCCGATAGGGAGATCGTCGATCCTGGGGCATTCTGTGAAGCCGATTTTTTCCAGAACTCATCTTTGAAGTTCTCAACGGACTTTTTCTACAGACTCAACGTGTCGAATCACCCGCAAGGGTTAGCTACAAGGCGCAGCAACGCGGCTAACCCTTGTCGAATGAATTCAGTTGTTCGATGATCTTCTCTGAGTAGTCTGGATAGAGTTTTCTGAGACAGTCGGGACACAATCCGTGACTGATTTGTGCGTCAGTGTGCTCTGACAGATACGATTCGACCCTTGTCCAGTAGCCCTGATCGTCACGAATTTTCTTGCAGTGGGAACACATAGGCAGGAGCCCATACAAGGTACGGACCTGAGCCAAAGCGTTTTCTAGCGATGTTGTTCTTTCGTTTAGAAGGTCGATGTGTCGGCTGATCCGCAACGCGATGGCTGCCAGTTCTCCAAAGACAGATGCAATTTCGGCATCTTCATCCGTAAAGTCGGTGGGTTTGTTGGCGAGACCGATGAGTCCGACTGTTACCCCTTCGAGATTGAGTGGAGCAAACATGACATTGCGCATTACCACATGTCCCTCGGGCATGTACGCAACCCATTTGCTGTGCATGAAATCATTCTCATACACGGCTTTGTTTGTCTCATAGACTGTGGCACGGAATCCGCGAATCGGCATGGGAAGAGCTGTGTCAACAGTGCAGGGCATTCCTCCCGCTTCCAGGAAAAGGACTTCATTCTGTTGTCCGTCGTCGCTCAGCAGAGCAACGTAGCCAGAGACCGCGCCGGTCAACTCACGGCAATAGTCAAAGATCGCCCGTGCGGATTCTTGAAAAGTCTGCTTCTGTAGAATCGCACGTGTTGCGTTGATAACGGCTTTCAGCTTTGCTTCTGCAGAGGAGCTACCTTTCATTTCTTTTATTCCTCCATCGAACGAGTTTGTAGAAAAAATCCTGTTGTAAGGGTGTATTCTCCGGATCCGGTCGTTTTTTCAGCTCGAATTAGCTGACTGGCCGTTCTGTCGGCCCGTCCGTATACCTTAACGCAATCCACAAAGATATGCGGGGAGCGTGAGTTATCTGCTATTGCTGTCTTGTCCAGCTTCCCGGCTGCTTTGTTCGGACCCTTTTCGCTTTATTTATGCACGGGTGGTGAATTACTGGGCATGGTTCAGTCTTCTGTCAGTCGGGCAGTAGCGCGCGGAGAAAGATTAACCATCGACCGTCAATTAAGTCTGGTTGAATGACTAATCGCATAAAAGCATGACCGTTATATATTCCTACCCCTTGTTCTGGCACGGCGAAGATGATGGACAACGCCCCGGGCTCTCTTGCGGCGATTCTGCAGTTGGACAGCATACGCCACGGGGCTCGCCGTGAAGCAACTGGGAACCCGCAAGGAGTCCTGCCTTGACGATCAGTTCAGCAGGAATAGCTTCATAGGTAGTGCCATCAACCGTGACAGTTCTGCATTCCGAATCTCCGCACGTGGAGCAACATCGGCTCTGGCCAGTGGTGGCCGAGAGCCACTGCTCGATCGGCTTTCCGGCAATCCAGATACGATTTGACTGGAGCGGATCCTTGGAGAACGTAGAAGGACTGAGAGCTGTTTTCTCGAGAACGACGTCTATGCCCAGTTCCTTCAGGGAACGCCTTAGCTTTTGGAACCCATCCTCTATCGCTGTTTCGGTTGCGCCACAGCGATCACATGTTTGGCCCCGTTCGCCCACGAGACGTTGCCAACGAATCTGAAGTACGTTCATCTTGCTTTCTCCGATCGCCTTTTGTTCACGGGGGATGTGCAACTGACCAGAAGTCCAAGGGAAATCAGCAAACCGATATACTGTTTCATCTTTTTCCCTCTCATCTAACGAGTCTGTAGAAAAACCCCTCACTACGATTAAGGGGTTGTTTTCGGGGGTCTCTTGACCCCTCTCCAGCATGAGATCGTCGTATACAGAGCATCCTGAGAGGTCGCATTTTCTTCCAACTCACTGATTTCGCGCGCGATTGACTTTTTCTACAGACTCAACGATGGCGCTAAGCGGCCGAGCAGACGGGCAACGCCCGCTTGCGAAGGTCTGTCTTCAGCGCCTTGTTAGAGCGCACGGCTAGAACCTCATGTTTGCGCCCTGCAATACAAGGCTCTCTTTTTGAACCGCGACCACGAGCTGACCGACCTCATCTCTTAGCGCAAATTCGGAAATAACCGCCCGGCGTGTATGCGTCATTCGGACAGCGAGATAGGTATGTTTATCCGATGACACGACCGCCGAGGACATCGGCTTCTCAGCGACAAGGATTGGCCCGTTGCCTACCTGTGTAACATGCGCCCCTGGGACAGGGAAGTTTGGCGGCTCGCCTGGCTTGAGCTCTACAAGGAGTTGGCCATTTTCGTCCCTGAGTCTCGCGCTGATGTGCAGGAGACCATCCTGCAATTTGATACTGGCAAGAGTTTCTTCAGCGCGCGCTGCAATGAATGAGCAGCCAGCGCAGGAGTTTGACCCTAGAATCACTGGTCCTTGATCTTTGGCTCGCGCTTTCACGTCCTCCAGGTTGGCCCCTCCGATTGTCCGCAGGTAGTCGTACATACGCAAGCGCTTCTTCAGGTGTATAGACTGCGAGATGGACACTGTGCTTTTCGAGGAGAGGCTCCGCTGCGTGCAACCTCTTGTCGTTCGTCACGAAAATGTCAGCGCCGTTCATTTGGGCTTGGTCGAGATGAAGGCAGTCTCTTACTGCGCGAAGCAGAGCCTTCCCTTTCAGGTTACGGCCGAATAGCTCTGTGTGGAGCAGATGGAGAAGGGACGACCGAACGGGCGCTCCGACACGCGACTGAGCCTCACGTTCGCCTGGAAAGAAGAGCGGATAAGCACCGACTGACTGGTATAGCCTTGCTTTTCTAGCTTGAATTGAGCCTTTATCGAGCTCGACCGGCAGAGTGCTCGTTACGATCAATTCAAGCGCACCAGCGTGGTGATACTCCTCAAGGCATGCCATCGCGGGCAGTTTGCCCTTTGCATTGATGCAATTGGCGTCGACTACGAGTCTATGCGGATACACGTGTCCGGAACCTCGCGTGCGCTCTAACATTATTTTTTAGGGCGTCCCCATTTGTTCTCGGAGTCCAGTCGAATGCCTTGTTAGCCCAGCAGGTACGAAGGGAGTTCCTCTACCAGATCACCTTGACTGGATAATTTGTGAAGACCGCGTCTTTACTGACGAGAACGACATCTTCCACAGCTGATTGTGCCAGCAACAATCGGTCAAACGGATCCTTGTGGTGAGCCGGCAATGCGTCTAAAGCCAAAACGTGATCGAGCGCTATCGGCAA
>JAGVQJ010000135.1 GCA_020051775.1 Calditrichota bacterium
ATTACACCTTTGAGTCCAAGGGGATAGGCAACGTATCCATCGGAATGTCTCTCGACTACGACTTTGAACTGTTTCATACGTTTCTCAAGTTTTTGTTTGTTCGACCCCGTCGGGGTCGTGAAGGGGAGGCGCACTGTTCCACCGGCTTCGCCGGTGGCTACCCACATTTAACCCCATTCGGGGTTGTCGACCTGCTGAAAACTGACGGCTGACTACCATTTACCAACCCCTAATCCCCAACCCCTAACCCCTATCAAACCGACGGTTTGACCAGGTACTTCACGAACACGCGGAAGGCCTTCACGGTGCGTTTCATCTCGTCCTTGTCCTTCAGGCCCTGGCGAAACTTGTACCAAATGTAGCTGGGGCGCAGGTAGAACTGGCGGCGGGCGTGGTCGCACCAGCGGATCAGTTCGGCAGGGGACATATCCTGGGTGCGGATCAGGGTGTTGTGCAGGCCGTCGGCGGTCAGGTAATCCTCGTACTTTTCCGACACCAACATGCCGCGTTCCTTCATGCGGGTGTATTCCACCGTGCCGGGGTAGACCATCAGCGGGTAGAACTGCGCGGTATCAGGGCCGATTTCCTTGGCCAGAGCCAGCGTCTTTTCCATCGTCTGGAGGTTTTCGCCGGGCCCGCCGACGATGAACGCTCCGTGGAAGTGGATGCCGGCGCGGTGCGCATCGGCGGCGAACTTGCGGAAGTCTTCGACCTTGATGCGCTTGCCGTAGGCGTCCAGGATCTCCTGGTTGCCGGTCTCAAAGCCCACGCAGAGCGCTCGGCAGCCGGCCTTTTTCATGACCTTGAGGGTTTCGTAGGATACGTCGGCGCGGGTGTTGGCGTTCCACTTCATCTTGAAGCCGCGGCGCATCATCCCTTCGCACAGTTCCACACAGCGCTTTTCGTCAATGGTGAAGATATCGTCTTCAAAGAACACCGCCCGGGCGTCGGTGAAGGTGTTTTGGATGTACATCAGCTCGTCTAAGACGTTGTCCACCGAACGCTTCCGAGTCTTGTAACCGGAAAGGGTGGCGGTCCAGAGGCAGAAGGTGCAGCGGTAGGGACAGCCTCGGCCCGTTAAAATGGTGACGTTGGGATAAAGGCAGTCGGGATTGAAATAGTCCCAGATATTTAGGTGTCGCTTGTAGACTTCAGAAACGAAGGGCAACTCATCCAGATTGGCGATCAAGGTGCGCTGTTGATTGTGTTGAATCGTCCCGTTGTTGCGGTAGGAGAGGCCGTCCAGATCCTTCGGAGCGCGACCCGCTTCCAGCTCCCTGGCCAGTTCGACCAGCGTGTGATCGTATTCGCCGCGAGCGATGTAGTCAATGTTTTTCGAGAACGAAAAAGTCTCGTCGGTCATGGCCGTGGCGTGAGTGCCCAGCATGACGGCCTTGGCCTTGGGAAACTTGGCTTTCAACTTGTCCAAGACTTCGACGTCGCTGTAGATGCTGGGTGTGGAAGTATCCAATACAATCATATCCGGCTTCAAATCCAGCGCCTTCTGCTCGACCTCCTGATATTCCATCCCGGCGGCGGGAGCGTCGTAAAAGCGCACCTCATAGCCGGCTTTCTCCAGACTGCCGGTAGCATAGGCCATCCAGTACGGGTAATACATCGTATCCGACCGGGTGACGCCGGGATTGCGCTGCGGGCGTGAATACCTTTTTAAAAAAGGCGGGTTGAGCATCAGGATTTTGAAGCGATCCATGTATTTCTCTCCGAATGGTTAAGCGAGCATTGACTGGATTCTGTTGAAGACCTGAGCAGGCGTGAGCGCTTTCATGCACTGCAGGCCGTGTGGACAGCTCTGGAATATCGAATTGCAATAACACGGGCTGCAATCCAGCCCGGAGGTGATCCATTGGTTAATTTCTGATACGGGCAGCAGCGACCGGGGATTTGACGGGCCGAAAATCGCCAGACTAAGGCGCCGGTACGCAACTGCTACGTGCATGACCGAGGAATCGTTGCTGATAAGCATACGGCTCTGGCGGATCAGGCCCGCGCTGACATCGAAAGGGACCTTTCCAATCAGGTCTATTATCTTCGCCTTTGATGAGCTTGTTATTTCCCGCCCCAAGTTGGCCTCTGCCCTACTCCCCACCAGAATGATCGGCATCCCCCAGGCTTCATATAGCAACGTACAGAGGGCTACGTAGCTGTTTATCGGCCATCTCTTCTCAAAAACGTTCTGTCGCGGATTGATGCCGCCACCGGGAGCCACAACGAAATAACTTCCGGCCTTCAGGCCATGCTCATTCAGGATGTGATCAGCAACGGCTTGCTGTTCCTCATTTAAGAAAAAATCGAGTGACAGGTCATTCCCTTTAAAACCTGCCAGTCGAGGGATGTCCAAATAATTATCGGCAATATAGCGGTTGGTGTTGGGCTGCCATTCAGCTTTGGCTTGCAGCCACCTGCCGGACTTCCCCAATTCCAAATCGTAGAAGCCGAACCGTCTGGGGATACCCGCCATCACCGCCATCAAATGAATCATGGTGTGCGAGTGGAAGATGTAGGCAGTGCTGAATCGCTTCAAGCGCAACCTGGCTACCAATCGCGCAAATCCCAGGGGCTGCTTGTTCTGCACCCAGGGATCGGGGTAGGCGACGATCTCATCGAGATGCGGGTTGCCGTCCAAAGCGACTCGCGACCACTGCCCCACAGCAATCGCCAGGTGTGCCTGCGGGTGCAACTGCCTGATGGCACGAATAGCCGGTGTGATCAGGATTAGATCGCCAATGCCCTGATTGCGAATGATGAGAACGCGCTCTTGCGAAGCCACTCTCCCTTAACCAATAATTCACTTATACTTAATTTAGGGCTAAATCAGGCCTAAATCAAGGAAAAATCTGCCTTATCCGAGAAGACAGGAGTGAAACGCGGGAATCCAGAAGAAAAGGACAGGGGATTCATCTTTAAAAATATCAGGTCATACCCAAATCGGGTATGACCTGACGCCAAGATTAGGTCAGGGTCGAGGACGACCCCGACTACTTCACGTTAGGCTCCATTTGCGCAAGATCGCGAAGCATCTTGCGTACAAAGTGACTGTATCACTTCACCAAAATCGCTTTCCCCGTCATCATCTGCCCGTCCGCTTCCAGCCGGTACACGTATAGCCCCGTTGCCAGATTCGAGGCGTCCCAGGCCACGGCGTGCCAACCGGCGTCGAATTGTCCATCGGCAAGAGTGGTCACGATCTGCCCGGCGGTGTTGAAAACCTTCAAACTGACCTTACCAGCTTCGGGCAATGCAAAATGAATCTGCGTCGTTGGATTGAATGGATTGGGGAAGTTCTGCGCGAGGATATATTGTTGGGGAGCCAATGCCGCGACAGGGATCTCGCCATCAAACAATTCTCCCGTGCAGAAGGCATCCATCACCAACGGACCGCCATTGGCTGTAACGGATTTGGTGAAGGTAAAGAAACTGCTGTCCGCAATAGTTCCGCCATAGGTTTGCGCGGCGTATCCGACGTAGTGATACAAGCCCGCCGGATAGCTGCTGGGGATATTCTGCGTACGGAGCCGGGTAATGGTGACTCCCAACGGTGGATTTATGGTCACCGGGCCTAAGGTGGGAGCAGTCCAGGTTCCGTTGGGATATTTCATGCGCGCCCAGACACTGAAGGGCAACTGAGTCGAACTGTTGTTAACCGCCGAAGCATTGAACTGAAAGCTGCCTCCATTGGCCGGAACCACGATCGGCGGATTCACCGGCGTCAGAGTCACATCATAACTGACCGGCGGCGGACCTATCGGAGTCATACTCACGCCGCAGACACGGCATTCGTCAATGAAACCGCCGTCGCGGACTACGCTGCCGTCCGTCTGCAAACGGTAGCGCATCCGTAGCGCTGAGGCCGATCCGGCGTAAGCATCAAGGCTCAAGACCTCCTTCGTCCATACGTCTTGCTTGCTGTTGTGGATCTTGATCTTGTTCCAAACGCTACCATTCGTGGAAACCTCGGTGAACAGAGTGTCAAAGTTCGTCTCGTAGTTGAACCTCAGGCGATAAGAAAGGCTGACGTTATCGAAATCGGTTAAATTGAGCTGGCTGCTGTTGGTCACGGGCATATTGAGGTTGCTGCCATAGTTGCCACTGGGGCTGTCGGACAGCGAGAAAGCGCCGGTATAGGCATTGCCGGAAGTGCCCCACGTGCCCGAAACCGCCCAATTCCCCAAGCCGGACTCAAAACCATCATACAGCAGGGTAACCGGTCCCCAAAGTTCCAGCGGATCCATCCCCGCGTTCAGTGTGACCGGAAGTTCCACAATGGCGCCGTCAGCCAACCCTTCGATACGTAGCCGGTATTCTCCTTCATACACGCTGGTAAAAGAGAATTGCCCGGCAGCGTTGGTCGTGGTCGTGTCATGGGAATAAGGTAAGGCCATAAGGATTAACTGAGCAGATACTCCACCACCCGCCGGATTGTGGAGAGTGCCGTTAAAAGTCATCAGGTCAGCCGGCTGAAGGTTGACGTCCCGTCGGACGGCTTCTCCAGCAGTCACGACAACTCCAGTCACATGAGCCGGCCAATATCCGGCGCTGGTGACATCCAGATCGTAGGTGCCGGGCATTAGGAGGCGGTGATAATCCCCAACATCAGGGTCTGTAAAGATCGTAAAATCAGGCCGATTGGAAACTTTCACCTGGGCCGCCAGCGGCGTGCTGGAGTTGGCGTTGCGCACCAGCCCTCGAATCCCTTTCCGGGCATACTGCATGTAATTCAACATGGACTGGCGGTTCTCGTTCCAATAGGTAGGCAACTGGGTGTATGAAGGCCAATTGGCATTGGACACTTCGATCGTGATGTCCATATCCCCCATCCAATTGTAGCTCCAGTCCTGCAGCCCACCGGAGATCTGGTACCAGTCTGCTCCGTTGACCACCCCATGGACAAATGGCGGATTGTTGTTATTATACATAGGGAGGTTGGTGGCTGCATAGGTGGTGGAGGCGGCGAAGACCAGATCTTGATTATCGGTAAAAGCCGCACTGGCCTGCGGGTCGAAACATTCATCCCAGGGATAGTTCATCACCAGGGCGCCGCAATGGTAATTGGCCGAAAATACCGGCTGATGGGTAAAATTCCACATCATGATATTGGCAGTTTCGGGAGCCCGGCCGGCCGTAGTGTTGATGGGATCAAACACTCGGTCGGGGAAATTGCGATTTAAGTCCACGCCTTGGGCATTATAGCGACTGGCGTTGGCGGTGCCATCCGGGTTGGCGGAGGGTAGAATCCAGATCTCAACGTTGTTGACCAAGTCAGTAATCGCAGGATCAGTACCGTAATTGTCCACCAGATAATTGATCAAATACATGCACAGTTCCTTGCCCACTACTTCGTTGCCATGCAACGAAGAGATATACCGGAATTCCGGCTCGTCTTCTTCCAACGCGACATTGTCGCTGATCTTCATGAACCACAAGGCACGCCCTTGTACTGTCGGACCGATGTTGACCAGTTGGCACAACGTAGGATGCGCTGCGGCAATGGCTTGCAATTCAGCCACCAGTGTTTCATAAGTGTGGTAATCGTCGGTTTCGTCTATAAAGGGGCGTTCTTTCAGCCAGTTCCGGTAGCCTTCATAGGCTTCATCGGTTGTGATTTCCACGTGGAATCCCAGGGATCCTAACAGGCCGACCTCTTCGGCGTTCAGGTAGGAGATCACAAAAGCTGAGCCGTCACTGACCGAGGTACGAACGACGTCCAGGTTCAACTGCGACAGTTCGCGCAGATCGTTCTCGGCATGAAGGAAAACTTTGTGGGGTGTTCGATCGAAAAAATGAGTGGTCTGAGCAGCCAGTGGAAATGCGATCACTAAGCCGATTAAAATCACTACAACACAGCGCATGATCCCTCCATAAGGTTTGACTCATCTATGCGATGAGTAGAGTCAGGCAATGAAATTTTGAATCTCTATAATATAATAAGAATTTGATTAAAAGTCAAGAAGCGAGTCGGGGTTAATGGAAATTTATCCATATCCAGCGATTCCATATATCTCTTGCATTTACTTACCGATTGCGTTATATTCTGGTAGACCTTTGTCGAAACTGCTGCACGAGGAGATGATGAGTAAATTGAAAGCAACCCTGCTTCGCAACACGGCGCTGATCCTGGGTTCGGCGATCTTTTCGTTACTAATCTGCGAGATTCTGATCAGGGCCTTCGGATTAATCTCACCGCCGGTTTCCATCCCCGGCACCTACCGAGCCGATAGCCTTCTGGGTTATTCGCATGTACCCAATGCCAACCAAAAAACGGAATACCACGGCAAGAAAAATCACTTCGTCACGGACTCGGACGGCTATAGAATCAATTACCGTGGCGAGGTCACAAATCCGGAAGTTTCGATTCTGGTGATAGGTGATTCGTACATAGAAGCGCTGGGTGTGGAAAACGAGGAGACAGTCAGCGGTGTGCTGGCGCAGCGGTTAAGTGATAAATACAGCCTCCGCGTGAAAGCCGTTAACGCCGGCGTTGCCGGTTGGAGTCCCAACCATTATTACCAGGAAACCAAACGATCTCTGGCATTAAGGAAATATGACCTGGGAATAATCTTCCTGTATCTGGGGAATGACCATGTTACCGCCATTGATACCACTCACCTGAACGACCTGGTCCCGGCTCCGGACATTATAAGCCTCCCTAAGAGTCTACGGCTCAGCGATATAAAAGCCTCTATTTTTCGGCCCTTAAGCCATATTTTGGAGAGAAAATCGCGTGTTTATTTTCTCATCCGTTATATGGGGACTTGGATGTCGGCGGGACCAATCTCTCCCAGACCTTGGCCTGACATTTCCCCTGCGGACACTGCGCATTGTCGCTGGACGGCCGTCGGTGAAATCTGCACACTGATCAACCAACAATTTCAACAATATCAAACTCCTGTGATTTTTGTGTTTATCCCCACCATCTTTCAGGCTTCCGATAAGGCATTTACCAAATATATATCACAGAGAAATATGCGCGCCGATCAGGTTGACCGCTCCCTGCCTGATAAAAAATTGGCAGAAGAGCTTACGCGCCGTTCTCTGCAATATATTGACCTTTTTTCACCCCTTCAAGAATATAAAAGCGCGGAAAATATCTACGGAGAAATAGACTCGCATTTCACTCTGGAAGGTCATACCATCGTGGCTGGCTATGTACAATCTGAGGTCGAAGCAGTGTTGGATTCGGTTTTGAAAGCTAAAATGATAGGCCATTGAGCAAGTGGTCTTTTTATAACCATCAACAACAATAAAATAACAAAGATTTAAAATAAATCCTTGACAAATCCAACTTTATCTATTATATTATACTTTGTGGAAGAGTCACTTTACGTTGTGCGACTAAGAGTTAAATTCCTGCTACGCGCAAAGTTCAATCTAAGTTCTCGGACTAATCCGCATGATAGCTCTTTCAAAACCATCTGTTTCGTTCATGTTTGTGCATTGTTCACCTTCCTGAAAACCGGTTATATTGCAACATACACTAACAACCCTGGAGGTTACCATGTACAGGCTATTTGTATTTGCCACAATTGCACTCTTTACATTCGTATGTACCAGCATTGCCGTTGACGATCCCGCCGCCACTTCAGGCCAAACCATCTACAGTGAAATGGACGCCTTTGGTGACGTCCTGGGCACTATCCCTTCTGTTAATCCCGGTCCCAGCAACGCCTGGGTGGGTATGACTTGGGCCAACGGCGAACTCATCGAATGCAAGAATGTTTACCCCAGTACTGTACCTTCCCAATTTTTACGCATCAATCCCACGACTGGCGCGGTCATCGCCACCGTCAACCTCCCCTTCAATGGTTACGTAATTGGTTGTACCTTTGACGGTGCCAACTTGTGGGTGGTGCAGTGGTCGCCGCTTAACGTGGTCTACCGCGTCAGCCTGACCGGGGCGTTGGTCAGCCAGTTCTCACCCAACGTATCCCCCTACTCGGCCCGTTCGGCAGCCTTTGACGGCACCAATTTGTGGATAGGCTGTAACCAGTCCAGCGGCAACACCAAGCTGGTGAAATTCTCCACCACCGGCACTAACCTGCAAGAATGGACTTCCGGCAGCGCGGTTGGCTGGTACATGGACGCTGAATGGGATGCTTTAGCTCCCGCCGGAGGCAACCTAGTCGTCGTTGATAACGTGGGCAACGAACTGTTGCGTCTGAATGTAGGCGTTTCGGTTTCGATTGCGGAAATGCACGCTTCACAGGCAGTCTCACCCGACGTGGCTGAAGGTGTGGCCTTTGACGGCGATAACCTGTGGCATAACGGCGCCTATGCCAGCCTGGGCGTGATTTGGAAGCTCGACGATGGTTTTACCGGCAGCGCACCAGACGTGAGCCTTAGTCTCACACCTCTGGTTTCTCCGATCGTCATTCCGGCCATCGGTGGCAATTTCAGTTTCTTTGCTTTTGCCACTAACAATGGCACGTCTCCTGTTTCAGTGCAATTATGGACCAGGATGAAGTATCCCGACGGCACACTCTCTGCCCCGATGATGGGACCCCGCACGACGAATTTGGCTCCCGGAACAACCGGATGGTTCAGATCGCAGAACGTGCCCTCCACAGCTCCGCCCGGAGATTACCTTTACATCGGCTACGCGGGCTCCTACCCCGGAACGATTTACGACAGCGCCTTCTTTGCGTTCAGCAAATCCACTACCGGTACACAGGGTAACCTGGTTCACGATTGGTCAGTGGTCGAGGAACCCCTGGGGCCAGAATGGTCAGTCCCCGACCAGTTCAACGTGAGTCGCGTTTCGCCGAATCCCTTCAATCCAGCCACTACCATTAGTTTCACTCTACCTGAAAGCCGATCAGTATCCTTGAATGTCTTCGATGTATCAGGCCGTCAGGTGGCTCAATTGATCAACGGCGTGTGCCCGGCTGGAACCCATCAGGCGACCTTTGACGGGTCGAACCTGGCTTCAGGGCTTTACGTCTATCAATTGAGGGCTGGTTCCTTCCAGACCACTGGGAAAATGATGTTACTGAAGTAACTCATCATAAGCTTGTATTGATAGAGGCGCTCGCAAGAGCGCCTCTATCTGTTTATCAATCATAATATTCTGCATTTAGAATAAAAGCAAACCTGTTATCCTGCTGAAAATATGTCCACCAACAGTTCAATCTGCCGCCGCGTATATTGTCTACCCGCGCATTGATAGCCAACTACCTGATACTGATTGTAGTCAATGGCTCTATCATTTGCATCTCACAACACCACTCCCTTAATATCTTCAGGTGCGAGATGAAGCTTGACAGTAGCAATAATAAAATCGTCCGGCGTCCAATAAAAGTCCTTGACTTACGCGGTTTTTCTTCGTATATTAACCGGCATTCAAGGACGCATTGGACATAATCGTAACCTAAAATTGAACCGTTAAATGCGTTAATTTCCATTTGCTCACCAACCGGAGCTGTCTCGATTAAGATTTGTGGGATTGCTCTACATTATGAAAAAGACCAGCAGATAGGCTGGATTATCCAACCAAAAACCTGGAGGTCACAATGTACAGGCTCTTTGTATTTACTGCAATTGCACTCTTTACTCTCGTATGTACCAGTATGGCCGTAGATGACCCCGCCGCCACCTCCGGCCAAACCATCTATAGTGAGATGGACGCCTTTGGTGACGTCCTGGGCACCATCCCTTCTGTTAATCCCGGTCCCAGCAATGCTTGGGTAGGTATGACTTGGGCCAACGGCGAACTCATTGAGTTCAAAAACGTATACCCCAGCACCGTGCCTTCTCAATTCTTGCGCATCAATCCCACCACCGGCGCCATCATCGCCACCGTCAACCTCCCCTTCAATGGTTATGTGATCGGTGCATCTTTTGACGGCACCAACCTGTGGGTGGTACAGTGGTCACCGCTCAACGTTGTTTACCGCGTCAGCCTGACCGGCGCATTGGTCAGCCAGTTTTCTCCCAATGTGTCCCCCTATTCGGCTCGTTCATGCGCCTGGGACGGCACCAATCTGTGGGTGGGTTGCGATCAATCCAGCGGCCTAACCAAGCTGGTGAAGTTCTCCCCGACCGGCACCAATTTGCAGGAATGGGCCACCGGCAGCGCGGTCGGCTGGTACATGGACGCTGAATGGGATCCGTTTGCTCCCGCCGGCGGCAATCTGATCGTCGTGGATAACGTGGGCAACGAACTGTTGCGTCTGAACGTAGGCGTTTCGGTTACGGTCGCGGAAATGCACGCCTCACAGGCGGTTTCTCCCGACGTGGCCGAAGGCGTTGCCTTTGACGGCGACAACCTGTGGCACAACGGCGCTTATGCCAGCTTGGGCGTGATTTGGAAGCTCGACGACGGCTTCGCCAGCACTCCGCCTGATCTGCAGGTGACGATGGTTCCGGTCAATCCGCCGATCATGGTTCCGGCGGGTGGCGGCAGCTTCTCGTTCAATGCCAGCGTAGTCAACAACGGTCCCGCTTCTGCTTTCACCGTTTGGGCCCGCATCAAGTACCCGGATGGAACCTACACCGCCCCGACGTTGGGTCCGGTCACCATCAACCCGCCGGTGGGCACGACGATTACGCGTCTGCGTAACCAGAGCATCCCGGCGAGCTATCCCTCAGGTGCTTACACTTATCTGGGATATGCAAACACCAGCTACACCTATCCGGCTATTGACTCGGCCTCCTTCCCGTTCACCAAATCCGCCGTGGCCGGAACCGGCCCGATGGTTTGGGATGCGGTATGCTCAGGCGAGCCGTTCCCAGGTGAGGTGATGGTTTCAGCTCCGGCTTCCTTCAACTTGATCGGAGCCTATCCCAATCCGTTCAACCCCTCAACAACTATCAGCTTCACGTTACCTGAAGCCCAACGCGTTACTTTGAACGTCTTTGATATCTCCGGACGTCAGGTGGCACAGTTGGTCAACGGTCAGCGCGATGCCGGTACGCACCGGGTTAACTTCGACGGTTCCAATCTGTCTTCCGGCGTCTACTTGTACACACTCAGTGCCGGTCAGAACCTCACCACAGGCAAAATGGCTTTGGTGAAGTAATCATCGTTGGTTATCGTTTAACATCACGACAGGCGGCTCAAATGAGCCGCCTGTTTATTTTTACAAAAAAATGCTTTGGTTTCATTTTATCCCTTGACTTGGGTAAGAATATTTATTAAATTAGTATAGTCACACTGGTAACTACGGCAATTAAACCTTTCCAACCGCCATCAGCCTTTAGGAGACGCCATGAGGAAATTTTACGCCGTTTTGTTCATCACCCTGCTTGCGCTGCTGATCGGGAGCGCTGTTCACGCCCAGGACGGTCCGTATATACTGACCAGAATCAACCTGACTCCGGGGCTTAGCATTACACCATTACAATTGGCCGGCCTGGACATTGCGACGGTCAAACGCGGCGAATATGTTGAAATCGTCTGCCAACCCTCGGATCTGGAAATCATAGGCAACCTGGGTTACCAATACCAGATCGTTATACCGGACATGGAGCGTTTTTATGCTGAGCAATACGGGGATCGAACCATGGGCGGCTTCCGCACCTGGACGGAAAGCGTAGCGTTCCTGGATTCGATTCATGCGCTCTATCCGAATATTACCACGGCCAAGTTTTCACTTGGGAATACCATCGAAGGCCGTCCAATGTGGGCCATCAAAGTTTCCGACAACCCCGAGGTAGATGAAGACGAACCGGAAATTTTCTTCAACGGCCTTATCCATGCACGGGAACCGATCGGCATGGCGATCTGCCATGAGCTGATCATTCGCCTTACCAGCCAATACGGCTCCAATCCTCAGATCACCGACCTGGTGAACAACCGGGAAGTCTATCTTCTCCCGGTATTCAATGTGGATGGCTATGTATACAATGAACAACAATCTCCTCAAGGCGGCGGCATGTGGCGCAAGAATCGCCGCAACAATGGTAGTTCTTTCGGTGTAGACTTGAATCGGAATTGGGGATTCAATTGGGGCTATAATAACGTCGGTTCATCCCCCACCCCCAGTTCGGAAACCTACCGCGGTACCGCGGCTTTTTCGGAACCGGAAACCGAAAATGTCCGCCAATTTTGCAACCAGCGATATTTCGGTTTGGGCATGAATTTTCACTCGTACTCAAACTTGATGCTTTATTCCTGGTCCATCCCGCCGCCGGCCTGGGGTTATACTCCGGATAACGCCACTTTCCTTGCTTTGACCGAAACAATGCAACAGTGGACGGGATACACCTATGGCCCAGCTTGGGAAATCCTCTATGAAGTCAACGGCGATGCCAATGATTGGATGTACGGCGAACAGAATGAAAAACCAAAAACACTCGCTTGGGTGTTCGAGGTCGGAGCTTCCACTTTCTGGCCGAGTCTGAGCCAGATCCCTGGATTAATCAATGAAAACATAAACCCCAGCCTTTTCCTGATTGAGCAGGCAGTGAATTTTGTACCTACAGCAGTGAATCTGGCGTACGTAAACGGTGTGATCAACGACGCAGGTGGCAACAACAACGGCAGCCTGGATCCCGGTGAATCGGTGACCTTCGTTCCCACCCTGCGGAATAACGGCTGGGTAACCGGCACGAATGTCTCCGCCATGTTGATCAGTTCTGATCCAAACATTACCATCACCGCAGCCAATTCGAGCTATCCCGATTTACCGGCACACCAGCAGGCTGCTGCCAATACCCCTTACGGTATTTCAGTTTCACCAACCTGCCCGCTTGAGCATACCGCTCAATTTGGTTTGATCTGGACCTGCTCACAAGGATTTTCGGATACCGCCTCCTTCACCCTTGTGGTGGGTGATCCCATGTTTCAGCCTCTGGGACCGGACGGTTACGGATACTTCGCCTACGATATTCTGGATGAAAACGGCCCCACGTTCGACTGGATCGAGGTTGACCCGACCTATGGTGGTTCGGGTACATTGGTCACTTATACTGCGGATGACCAGACTGTTCAGGTGAATTTACCCTTCACTTTCCGCTACTATGGGCAGGACTTTACCCAGATCTCAGTCTGCACCAATGGCTGGATCGCCATGGGCTCCACGACCAGCACGGATTATAGCAATACTGCCATTCCCAACAGCGACGGTCCACCCAATATGATTGCTCCTTTCTGGGAAGATCTGTCTCCACAGCAAGCAGGGCACGTAGCGCACTATTACGATCAAACTCAGCACTTCTTCGTAGTGGAATATGATAGCGTGAGGGAATACTCGCCCTCCACTTCCAAAGAAACTTTCGAGATCGTGCTCTATGATCCGGCTTACTATCCCACCAGCACAGGAGATGGGCAGATTCTCTTCCAATACAAACAAACGTCCGACTTAAGTTCCAATACCGTCGGAATCGAAAACCAAGCGCAGACGATGGGCCTGCAGGTGCTCCTTAACGCCGCCTTGAACAATCACATGGCTCCGCTGGCACCGGGCATGGCTTACCTGTTTACTACTCCGACCTCTGGGCCTAACCTCGACGTGACACTGACCCCGGTTAATCCACCCATCGTAGTGCCGGCTAATGGCGGATCATTTCAATTCAATGCCGCTGTCGTGAATAACGGCCCAACCTTACAGCCTTTCAGCGTGTGGGCGCGGATGAGATACCCCGACGGTACTTACACCAGTCCCACTTTAGGTCCGGTAACGATCAATCCACCCTTGAACGTCACAATCAGCCGGCTGCGCATCCAGAACGTGCCGGGAAGTTATCCTTCGGGTGAATATTATTACCTCGGGTACGCCGCCCTGACCTATGGTGGAACGATCGTGGACAGCTCCTTCTTTACGTTCACAAAATCCACGATTGCTGATGGTGGTACACTGGTCATGGATGCTCTCTGCTTGGGCGAACTTTTCCCTGGAGAAATTCCGATCGCTTCGCAGCCAATGGCCTTCGGGCTGGGCGAGGTTTATCCCAATCCCTTCAACCCTTCTACGGCTATCAGCTATAAACTGTCAGTAGCCGGCCATGTAAGCCTGCAAGTGTACGATGTCACGGGAAGGTTGGTGGCAAGATTGGTGAATGGAACGCAGGAGGCGGGTATTTACAAAGTCACCTTCGATGGCTCGAATCTGGCCTCGGGATTGTACTTTGTAATGATGCAATCGGGTGAGTACACCGCAGTGAAGAAGATGATGATGATCAAATAAGGTCGTCACTCACCTTCTGATGAGTTTTGAGTTCTTGCCTTTCCTATAAAAACAATGCGTCAGGTCTCATTTACTGCAACGGATGAGACCTGACGCTTTTTATTCCCGCCTGCCGAGGGTTCTATTTCAGATGGGTTTGTCTATGACTCGGAAATTGACGTAGGGATGCAAAGCTTCTGGCACGACGACTGTGCCTTCATCAGTTTGATAGGTTTCCAAGAGCGCCACCATGAGCCGCGAGGTGGCCACGCCGGAACCATTCAATGTATGCACGAACCGGACCTTTCCGCCGCTTTTCTCGCGGTAACGGATGCTCGCCCGCCGCCCCTGATAATCCTCGAAGTTCGAGACGGACGAGGTCTCCAACCACTTGCCTTCTGCCGGCGCCCAAGATTCGATATCATAGGTTTTGGCCGAGGAGAAGGACAAGTCACCGGTGCAGAGCGTGATGACGCGGTAATGCAGTCCCAGCAGTTGCAATACTTCTTCCGCAGCAGATAGCAAACTCTCGAGTTCGTCGTAGGATGTTTCCGGCTTGACGAACTTCACTAATTCAACTTTATTGAACTGATGAACGCGCAAAAAACCGCGCGTTTCACGACCATAGGAACCCGCTTCCCGCCGGAAACAGGCCGAGTATGCTGTGTAGAAAATGGGTAGTTTCTCTTCTGGTATGATTTCGTCGCGATGCAAGTTCGTCAGTGGCACTTCGGCGGTGGGGATGAGATAGAGTTCGTCCACCGGACAATAGTACATGTCTTCACCCAGCTTGGGAAGCTGTCCGGTGCCGCGCATCGAATCAGCATTGGCGAGAAAAGGTGGAAAGATTTCCGTGTAACCATGTTTGCGGATGTGTAGATCGAGCATAAAATTGATTAAGGCCCGTTCCAGCGCCGCGCCCTTCCCCTTGTAGACTGGGAAACCCGATCCCGCGATCTTGGATCCGCGGGCGAAATCCAAAATGTCCAATTCCTGCCCCAGGATCAAATGATCTTTCAACGGGAATTCGGCCTTGAGCGGTTGTCCCCAGGTATGGTAAAGCTGGTTGTCTTCGGCTGATACGCCTACCGGAACGGATGAGTGTGGTATATTGGGAACCCACATCAACAGGTCGGCGAGTTCCGTTTCGATCTCTTTGAGGCGCTGATCGAATGTGCTTATTCTCTCGGAAGCTTCCCGCATTTGAATTTTCAGCTCAGCCGGTTCGCCGCCGGACTTGACCGCATGACCGATCTCTTTCGAGACCCGATTTCGTACGGCTTTCAACTGGTCGGCTTCCACCAGGAGGGTGCGGCGTTCTTCATCCAGCGCGAGAATGCGGTCAATATCCGCGCTCTCTTTTTTACTCTGAACACCCCGGCGTACCAGGTCGGGATTTTCACGTATGAATTTTAGATCAAGCATAGTATCACTGCCATATAAAAACAAAACGTCAGGCCTCGCCCTGGATGAGGCCAAAGACCTGACACGATTTATTAACCGGTTTAGGGTTCTCACACGGTGTGCCGGGGGCGGGAATCGAACCCGCATGAGCGCTAAGGCCCGGGGGATTTTGAGTCCGCTTATTCGCCCGGCTATTGCTTTGAGTTTAGATCGAATGGCACCTATTCGGCACCAGACTACCCTTAAAAGGGCAGTTTTTCCACCTGCTCGCGTACCTGTTCTAAGGTGTCTATGTAATGGGCTTCGGTGGTTCTGCTCTCGGAATGACCCAGAGCCTCCTTAGTGGCCAGCAGATCTTTTCCCAGCCGGTAATGGTAAGATCCGAAGGTTCGACGCAGCACATGCAGGCCGGGCTTTTTGGATAATGGAATGCCGGCTGCCAGCATGAATCCCTTGATGCGCACAAAAATCTGATTCGGATTGTGCATCGCTATCAAATCGTCGTCTTTCGCCTGAGTCATTTGACGCAAGGTTTTCAACTCCTCCAACAGGTCTGCCTTGATCGGCATAGGGCGATCTTCATCGGTTTTCGTATCAGTAAACATGACCGCCGCCTGGTCGAAATCTATATCCTGCCAATGCAGCAACCCCACTTCGCATTTACGGCCGCCTGTCAGCAGGTAGAGGCGCAGTAGGGTTTTCCAGTACAACCGCCAGAGGGTGACGTCTTGGATATTCTCCTGGGGCCTTAAGGCAAGCGGGACAATCGCTATGTATTCGAAGACTCGGTTGATCTCAGCCAAGGTGACCGCCAGGGGTTTATGCTTCTGCGGTTTGACCTTGCGGATTTTCACCGAACGGCACAGGCCATTCTCCTCCCCCCAGGTGAATAACCGGTGCAGGTGACGCAACTCGGTATTCAGGCTGTTGGGGGATAGCCCCAGGCTCAAGCGGTGGGTTTTATAACGTTCAAAAAGCGCCGGATTAATCGCCGCGGTGTCCGTATTCCCCAGGAAATCCTTGAAGGCGTTGTAAACACTTTGCTCGCGTTTACGAGTGCCCGGCTTGGCCAGAGAATCTAACCGGGAGGTAATCAGCTTGCCGATGGGTACAGGTGTAGCCAGACCGAACATATCGCGCACCCGGCCCTCGTCGAATTGCTTCTTGATCTCCAGGGCCAGGGTTTTATTGCCGGTATGCAAGCTGCGGCTATCCTGGCCACCCGCTTCGTCTTTCCAGTACAGGTGATAGACTTTATTGCGTTTGCGGAGAAAAGACATGGCGGCAACTTTTCAGGGAATCCAGCGTATATCTATTGTTCGCGAGACAGCCAATCTATTCGGTAAAAGTCCCCCGGGTCAGACTTGAACTGACGACAACCAGTTTAGCGGACTGGTGTTCTATCCATCTGAACTACCGGGGGATAGTAGAAAAAAGGGGGCGGCCAGATAGGTCGCCCCCTTCGGTGAGGCGGGATAATAAAGTTATCCCTTCACTGGTGTCGTCTCTGTTTGTATGGAACAGAGCCAGTCCGCTGTAAGACAATTTAATATAAAGTCAAGCATAAGTCAAGTGTTTTCTGAGGAATTTTGAAGATTTAAGAACTGGTGAACATCCGCACAAGAAGGCCATGGGTTATTCGCCATAAACTATGATCGTATAGGTAGAGATGATAAAAAATAACGACCCTTGGCGATAGGTCACATGATGCAATTTGGTAATTTTCCCATCTGCCATAGCAGCTTCGATGCTCGCGTCGCCGGCCAATAGTATGCCGAGGAATGAAGTAGCTTCCGCCGTACCCATTTTATCCATATTGGGCGTGGTAGCTCCGTAGTAAGCCACATTAAGCATTGGAGCTTTCACATCAGTAAACAGGGCTGGGGTCATAATGGGACCGGCACATCCAGATAGTAAAATAGCCAACAGGAGCAACGTTATGATTCGAGCTTTCATGGGATACTCCGGGGTTAAAACGACCAAACCGCCTTACAGTTTTGGCAATTCGCCTCAGTGGCTTTCTTTTTTAAGGTGAAACTGGCGAACACCCCCAGGCAAATCCAAAGTATCGCCACAGTCACGCCCAGGAAGATAAAACTGGCAGCTAAACCAATCAAAAAGCCTACCACTTTACCGCCATCTAAACCCGCCTTACGCTTTACTGTTTTTGTAGTTATCTGACCCTTGGCCTGACAATGCGGACAGATCATTTCGGGACGTTGAACTGGGCTTTTAAGTCCAGGAAACATATCAAGAAAATCATCCTTAAGGCTCGGCATTTGAGGTTGTTCTGTTTTCGCCTTCATCACTCCTCCTTGTTTTTCCTCAAATCGAAAAGCACGTCTATGTAAAACCCCTTCGTTGGCTGGTAACGCCCCGGCGCGAATCGGATTCCCTTCAAGATAGCGATTTCCTCTTCCGTTACCCGCATTAAAAGCATCGTTTTTTCATCTGCCAGCAGGTCGGACAGGCCAGGAGGGATCTCTTCGTCTGCCTTTTGCTGATACTGTGCCTCGCTGTCACGAGCAATCTCCGAAGTTCTGAACCCCTCTACCGGGCCTAACGGTCGGGCGACCATTCCCAAATCTATCATCCGCCTCACTGTTTCGCGCAAGTTCTCATTTCGCAGCCGATCCGGGGTTAATTCCCCCGTCTGTTTTTTGATCGCCTCAAAGTCATTGTAAAAATTGCAGTAGTTTTTTAGGGCGGTGCCTTTAGAAAATTCAGTTACGGTTTCGTGGTTGCCCACAACCCCAGTGCTCCCGAATCCCAATTCTTTAGATAGTTCCACCTGTGTTAGCCCAGCTAACTCCCTTAAATACTTTAAATTGTCATTTACGAGAGCCATACAGGGAAGATCTTTGTTTCACGTGAAACGCAATAACAAACAATTCCTGAAAATTTCTGAGATTTTACTTGACTTGTGATTGATTCTATATTAAATTAAAGGCGTCACTGATTCAATCAACCGGGAGAAAGTCATGGCAAAGCAAGCGAAATGCACCGTCTGTAAGGTCCGTTGGACCTGGAAGAAAGATAAACCGCTTACGATTGAACACCAGGATGGGACGCTGAGCTATTTGAAATGCCCAACTTGTTTCGGGCCACTTGAACAGACCTCTCACCTTTGCATGTTCTCGATTAAATCAGCCGGTAAATTTCCCGGCCATTGGGTTCCAGCTACCTACAACAGCGAAACGCTCAAGCGAAGAGTAACTATCCCGGAATAAATCTAAAATCCCCCTGGCCGCCTTCTATCTTCGCAGGACGGCAGACGACCAGGGATTCACAACCCAAAGACAGCTTAAGGCTCTCTTTGGCTCTAATCGGCTAATATACTCACTAATTAAGATGAATGCAATGGAAAACACAAGAAAATTGTTAGACGCCAAGGAGCGTTCGGTTAGCCCTGCCGGGTCGAATGGTTTTGCCCTCTACGTCCCAGCCTTTGTAGCTGCCCTCATGGGCCCCAGAGTGTTCCGCAAGATCGAACAAGAGGGTGATGACATCATCATCACCTGCACCCCCGTTCGTAAACCAGCGCCTAAGCCTGCCGATGTTCAGCAAGGCTAACCCGGAACTGATGCTGTTCCTGGCGGGATTTCAGGCCGGGCTACAACTCAGCGGCGTTAAAACCGTCTCCGGTGAAGACGCCTGGAAATTATCGGGCTACAGCCGGGCGTATTTCTACGCTCACATTTGGCCCCACTTGCCAAAAGTTGAATCCCCCGGTACCGGCCAGCGTGGCAAGCCAAAGGTTCACATCCGCGTCGTGGATTTGGATTTCTGGATTAACGAACATATCGTCTATCCCAAAAAACTTACCCTCGGGAGGAAAGCCTCATGAGATGGATCGAACTCAGATACGCCCTGGTGATAGCCGGCCTGAGCAGCGTCGCCACATCCGCCGGGTGGTCATGGTTACCCAAGGCATTCATGACCTGGGTGACCGTCATGCTGGTTTCGGCCCTATTCCTGGGCCTGGCGATCTATTTGATTCGCGACATTCAGCGCACCCCCTCCGGGCATTCCGGGGAGTAGATTTCAACTGCTGCTCGCCTATTCTCTCACCTAAAAAATTAATACATTTATTCTCCAAAAGCCACAATAATTCGAGGGACAATTGTCCCTCAATTTACAGCCGGAGAGTGTATGTTTTTGGGCTTTACCGAATACTTCCAAATCATCGCGCAAAGCGATCCTGTCCGCTTTCAAAACCTCCCCCTGTTAATTCATGACGCCCTGGCCCCTTCCGGCCCAGCCCTCTCTACCGTGCGTTCCTGGTTTAACCAAACCGGCAGCATGACCCTCCGCCATTTCCCCGACGTGATAAGACTCATGCTGCATCGCGGCTACGATTTATCCTCCCTGAAAAATTACCTGATACAACTATTCGAGACTCGGCCCCGGCCCCGGCGTTCTTTGGACCGGTTGCTAAGGGATGCCCTTATTAGCCTGGGCCGAGTCCATCAGCTTGATTTGGCTGCCATCGAAGAGGCTAACCGCGTCGAACTCGGTACCGCCCAGCAGCTCGCTAATAATCTGATTGACTTGGGAGAAATCGGCCGGGACCTCCAGCAACAACTTATCGAAGCCACCTCCGGTCACACCCCGGAAGATCTGACCACCATAGAACTTAATCTACCCCAAGAAAGGAGATGAACCTTGTATCTATCTGATTACGCCGCCCGCATGGGCGTGGAATTCCAGGCTGATGATTTCCAGCTATCCACCGCCTGCTATAATGCCCTAAAAGCCGACGCTGAAAGCAAGTCCGAGCAGGACATTGAGAATGATCCGGTAGGATTCGTTCAGGGCCAGTTCGCAATCATCGAAAGTTACCACGGCGCGCCCTTGTCCGTCTGCATCAAAAAGTTCTGGCAGTGGCTTACGAGCTAATCAACCAATCCCCGGCGAAGGCGATTCGGTAGACACGGCAACCGATACACTTTAAGTTGCACGACGGAAGATAACCGTCGCCGGGGACACTTAATAAGGGGGAAATATCGTGAGCATTTTAACGCCCGTCTGTAGTATCTGCGGCGACCCTGTCGAAAACCTGCACCATGCCGCGTTTGGGGCCTCTTTAACCAGCTATATAGGCGGCGACCAAGGAAAACCATCGCACGGTCTGATAGCACACCAGGAATGCGTTGACGACCTGGACTCCGACGGCATACCGCCCGAGGAGACCAGGCGTCACGGAATCCAACCGGTCCCACAGCCCACCAGCGAGGACGACGATGCCGATTAAATGCCCTCGGTGCGGCTATACCCGCGCTGATAATCAACTTAGCTGCTACGTTTGCCTCGTTGCCTCGGAGAAAAAAGATCACCCGCGTTTTCTTTCTGCTCGGTTCCCGTCGGGCCTACCTCGCGAGAGCGACAGAATTATCCCTCACGGCGGCCTGTTCGCCGAGGAGCTGGCAGACCTGCGGGACCAGGCACGTTTCGAGCAGAGCATGGACGATTTCCATTATAACGAGCCCCTCCCAATTCCGATTGAAGACAAATAAGGAGCGCTCCAATGTTTAAACCCTGCATAGTATGTGGATACTTAATCTGCACCGCACGAGACATTTACTGGCACACCGTTGAACACAATGGAGAAACTTGCCTGATCCACGACGCCTGTGACACCGACACTGCAACTGATGCGAAATCCAACGATCCTAACTATTTGACAGCGACTTGATATTTATCGGCATGTTTGTGGCCGCCGGATATAGCTGGCGACCTGTACTGAAGGGTGTTTATTACGACCGGCGACGGATTGAATACCGGCCGGTCATAACGGGATTAATGCAAACCACTACACAAAAAAGGGAGAGTACCATGGGAGAAGTAAATCTAAATACCGGAGAAATCACGAAATCTCCACCCGATAGGTCAGAGGAGATTTCAGAACTGGCAAAAGCCCTATCTGCGGCGCAATCCAAAATGGAATCCGCACCGAAGGACACGAAAAATCTTTACTACTCATCCGTCTATGCGTCACTTGATAGCGTCTGGAAAACCATACGAGATCCGCTCACTTCAAATGAGTTATCCGTGATACAGCAAATTATCCCTGACACGGAAAAAGTGATCGTCAAGACAATTCTATTACACACCTCGGGGCAATGGATTTCCAGCACGATCATAATGACTCCGGGGAAGCGCGTCAAGGACGGTCCCTTTACTCCCAGCCAAGACCCGCAATCATGGGGATCATGCATCAGTTACGCTCGGCGCTATGCGTTAATGGCTATGGTCTGCCTCCCAGCAGAAGATGATGACGGGAACGCGGCTGCTGGATCGGATAAGAAAAATGACCAGAAACGCCCCGAAGCCAAAAATCCTCCGCCCCCAAAATCGCCGACCAAACCCGCCGCTCCCCACTGGATCGAAAACGAAGCCACCCGCAAGAGTTTCTGGAAAACTGTGTATGATAGCGGATTGGATGAGAACACCGCCCATGCCGCCCTAAACGTCAAGTCACTTTCCGAGTTCAAGGGGACAAAAAATGAGGCCTATGCGATCCTAAAGCAATGGAAGATAGACCACCCCAATCCCGCCAACCCGGACGGCGGAAACGGAAGTCAATCAACGCCGTCACCTGCAGCAGCCGCGCCGCCCCCTCAACCACCCCAAAAAGCCCCTCCCGCCGACCCGATAAATATGGACGAGCCGATAGGCGCTGATCAAGGCAAATTGCTCCGCAATACTCTGGTCGGTTGGCTCCGTGCGGATGGGGGAATTAAGGTCAAGGAAGTGCACGATGCGGTCGCCCTGCGCTACGTGCAAATAGCAACCGGAAACGACGGCTACGCTGACGTGAGCCGCCGTGACCTCCAACTGCTCTTGGACGCCAGTAAAACCCGTCTAAATCTACTGCGAGATGCTCTGGAATTTATCCAGAACTTGCCCGACATGAAGGTCCCATCCGAGCTGGCAAAATATATCGCGGAAAACGAAACGCCGGCGCCTGCTACAGCACCAGCAGGAACGCTACTATAACCCCACAGCAGCCGGGGTCGTCACACGCTGACGGCCCCGGCATAGGAGAATCTGGATGAGTCGTCAACGGATCATAAAACCCGAATTCTGGGCATCAGAGCGAGTCGCCGACTGTACGCCGAACGCTCGGCTACTGTTCATCGGTTTACTGAACTTTTGTGACGATAACGGCATCCATCCCCACTCCGCCAAGACTTTGAAAATGGAAATATTCCCTGGAGATTCCTTCACACTCCAGGACATCGAAAACATGATAGAAGAGCTTCTAAAGGGGAATCCAGAAGAGAGATTATTGTACGATTATGTTATTGATAATAAAAGATATTTGCTTGTTACTGGCTGGCATCGTCACCAAAAAATTGAGAAAAAATACTACCGTTACCCAACCCCAAATAATATCCTTTCATTCTACGATTATTCGGAGAACATTCCTATACTATTCCCCGACCATTCGGCGACCATTCGGCGACCAGTATTAGACCGTTCGACTCCAGAGCTAAGCAGAAGAGAAGAGAAGAGTAAACATAAACCAGCTACCCTACCGGAGGAGGAGGAGCCTCCAGGACGCGCGCGCGAGGGAAACGGGGGTGAAAAAGCTCAGCTAAGCTTTGCTGGCTTTGCTTTTAACGATGAAGAAATAAAACTACTCGCCAAGAATGCCGGCACAACCAATTTGAAGCTGATCAAAAAACTGCTCGCCCAGGTTGAGGGGGAAATTCAGGCCAAGTTGCGCGGCGCGCCCTACTCAAAAAACCGCATGGGGGTGTTTAAATATGCCTCGAAAATCATCACCGAGCTTTGCGCTGAGCATGATGATAAATTCCTGGACAACAAGGGTTACCCACCTATGGGATTCGGCGGATAAATGGCCAACGATTTAAAGGGGACAATTCTCGATCCCCAATTCATCAACAAGCAACTCGAAGACCAGGTAATAGCTACCCTGCTGTTCGACGATGAGCGTGAGCCGTATATATTCCCCCGCGTCTGCCATTTACAGCCCGAGCATTTCATCACTCAGAACAACCGCCAGGTATTTACAAAGGCCATGGAGATGTGGCGGTCCGGGAAACCGGTCAATCTGACCACCATTTATGACGCCCTGAATCTGCAAACCAATCAAGACCTTTGGCTCTGGATCACAGAGATAACCAGCAGCAACTTCCGGGATACGCCCTTTAATGGCGTTAGAGCCGCAGAGGTCGTATATCGCCTGGGCCGGATACGGGAATTGCAACTGGAAATTCGCAAGGCGCAACTCAAGATTACCCCGCAATCTACCCCTGAAGAGATACTCGGTTGGCTGTCTGAGATAGTTACGACCGGCAGCGCAGATGGAGACAGCCAGAAGCTTTATAGCCTGCCCGCTCTGGCCAGCCAAATTATTCAAAACGTCGAAGATCGCGAGACCCTGCAGATCACTGTTCCGCCCGGCGTTAAAACCGGATTAGAGGTGCTGGATTCCGTCATGCCGGGCGGTCTACCCAAAAAATCGTTGACACTCATAGGTGGCAGAACCTCGACGGGAAAAACTACCCTGGCTCTGCAAATCGCCAACCATGTAGCCGAATCAAACCCGGTAATTTTCGCAACCGCAGAGATGGCCGCCGAACAACTCGCCATGCGGTCCATCACCTACCACACTGGCCTACCCATTAAAACCTTCGCTCGAAGAATGTCCCAGGGCGATTACCTGCATTTCCAACACGGCATGGTGCAAGTGGCAACCTCGCAACTCTGGATTTTGGACGCCATCGGCTGTGATATTGATCGGCTGTACAACCGTCTGTTGCAAGCTTATCATCGCGTCAAGCCGGTGCTGATCATCGTGGACTATCTCCAACTGATTGCCCGGTCCGCCGCCGCCAATGGCAAAATCAATCGTTACCAGGCTACCGGTGATACCAGCACCCGCCTGAAAACTATGGCGGGTAACTTCGATCTGCCTGTCATTGCGTTGTCCCAGGTCAGCCGCGACAACCAATTCCGCAATAAAATCCAGGGGCGGGAGGATCCGCGCAAGAAGATCTGGCTAAAAATGTCCGACTTCCGTGACAGCGGAAACCTCGAGGAGGACACCGACCAGGCGCTTTTACTGCAATCCCCAGCAGGCCGGGAAGAGGGAATATCCACCCTGGAGGTAACGCTGGACCTGGTGAAGGACCGCATTTATGGACCCTTGAAACGCATGGATTACGATTACAATGTGACCACGGGGCGGTTTACGCTCCAAACTGGAATCCAACAATCCCAGGGAGAATCCGATGAACCCGAAGAATTCACCCCCACACAGGATAAAATGCCATTCTGAAAAACCCTTGGCGGAATTGGCGGGCCTGTTAAAACGGTTCCACGAAAACGAGGAGGCTATCCGCAATTTGCCGCCGGAACGCCGCGATCCACGATACTGGATCGAACCTAAATAAACACTACACTAATCCGGGAGAACAACATGTCGTTACGCATCATCAAACTCACCGCTGAAAACATCAAACGCCTGCAGGCGATTGAAATTACCCCCCCTGAGCACCTGGTGCAAATCACCGGCGCCAACGCCCAGGGGAAATCCTCCACCCTTGACGCCATCGCCATGGTGCTCACCGGGTCTAAGGCCGTGCCGGACAGGCCCATCCGGGAAGGCGCCGAAAAGGGGAGTATCGTGGTGGACATCGGCGATTATACCGTCACCAGAACTTTCACCGACCCCCACGACGCCACCAAAACCACCCTGAAAGTCACCCCCAAACCCGGCGTTGCTCGCAACGCTACACCCCAGGCGATCTTAAATGACATCACCGGCAAGCTGGCCTTTGACCCCTTGGCATTCGCTGCCATGAAACCTGAAGAGCAATTTACCACCCTGGCCGGTCTGGTGGACTTGGGGATTGATCTGAAAAAATGGAAGCTGGACCGCAAAGCCACGTTCGATGAGCGCACCAGCGCCAACCGGGAAATTAAACGCCTGGAAGTGCAGCTCACCGACAAGACTCCACCGCCCGAGGGTTTACCGGAATCAGAAATCAATCTGCTGGCCATCACCCAGGAACTTGAAGTCGCCAACAGCCAGATCCGGGAGAATGACACAAAGCGGCGTTTTGAATTTACGGCTCGCAAAGAATACGAACGGCTGCAAGATGTAGTGACCAACCTGGAAGATCAACTCCTGAAAGCTAAGGCCAATCTATCCCAGCAGAAAGCAGATTGGGATGCATTCGCTGCGGATATAGCGACCCTGGAAGATCCCGACACGACAGCCATCAATCAGCGCATCCAAGTAGCCAGCCAGACCAACCAGGCCATCCGGGAGGCCGCCAATTACCGTCGCTTAAAAGCCGACCTGGAAATGGTTCAGATGACAGCGGACGGTTTTACTGCTGACCTCGACCGGATGGACTCCGACCGGACCGCCGCCCTGCAGAAAGCCACCTTCCCCGTGCCCGGCCTCTCCCTGGGTGACGACCTGGTCACCTACAACGACCTCCCGTTTAGCCAGGCCTCAGACTCGGAAAAACTACGCGTAAGCATGGCCGTGGCCATGGCGTTAAACCCCACGCTGCGAGTGATCCTGATCCGCAACGCCTCGCTATTAGACCGGGCCAATCTGGCTATCATTGAGCAGCTCGCCATAGACAATGACTTCCAGGTTTGGGCCGAGTGCGTTGATGAATCCGGCGAGGTTGGAATCGTCATCGAAGACGGTAAAGTCGCCTGGGATAATTACAACGAGCCGACCCCGGAGAATTAAATGGCCGCCCTGGAATTACGCCCCTACCAACAGGAAGCTGACGAGGCCCTGGATAAGTTCCTGGCTGAGCACCCGGTCGGGAATCCCATCATCTGTGCCCCGACCGGCAGCGGCAAGAGCATTTTATTAGCGACTCACATTCAGAAGCGCATGGCGGCTACCACCAACCGCTACCGATGTTTGATCGTGACCCACGTCAAAGAACTAATTGAGCAGAATTTCAAAGAGTTGCAATCACTTTGGAATTGGGCTCCGGCTGGGATCTACAGCGCCGGACTAAAGCGCAAGCAAGCCGGCTTCCCCATCACGTTCTGCGGAATCCAGAGTGTTCACGACAAAGCCCATCGGTTCTTAATCCCGGATGAAATATTAGTTGATGAATGTCATTTAATTCCCCGGAATTCTAACACGATGTACCGGCGCTTTATCAATGATCTGAAAGGCCGCAATCCAGATTTACGAGTGATCGGTTTTACCGCCACTCATTACCGCTTAGATTCCGGCCTGCTCACCGAGGGTGACGACCGGGTTTTTACCGATGTTGCTTTTGAGATCCCGGTCCGCCGCCTGATAGACGAGGGCTGGCTGGCTCGTCCGGTCAGCAAAAAACCGCACACCGAATACGACCTGACCGGAGTCCACACCCGAGGCGGTGAATTTGTGGCCGGGGAACTCGAAGCGGCCATGGATCAAGAGCAGCTTACCAGCTCCGCCTTAGAAGAGATTCTTGAATACGGTAAAACCCGCAAATCCTGGCTGTTATTCTGTTCTGGCGTCAAACACGCTCACCATGTGCGTGATGCTCTGATACGCCGGGGGATAGCCGCCGCCTGCGTGACGGGCGACACCCCCGGCGAAGAGCGTAACCGAATTATCCAGGATTTCAAGGCGGGGACCATTCAGGCACTGACCAACTGCGACGTCTTAACCACCGGTTTCAACGCCCCCGGCGTGGATCTGCTGGTTATGCTCCGGCCTACTAAATCAACGGGACTGTATGTGCAGATCATAGGCCGGGGAATGCGTAACGTCTGGCCGCCTGGATTCAACTCCAATATCGCAACCGTCGAGGAGCGTCTGGCCGCCATTGCCGCCAGCGTCAAGCCGAATTTCCTCTGTCTGGATTTCTCCGGCAACATTGCCTATCACGGTCCCATAGACCGCGTGGATCCCAAACGACCTCGCGGCAAGGGCGGAGGGATTGCGCCGGTCAAGGTCTGTCCGAAATGCGACTCGATCATTTTCGCCGGGTTCCACACCTGCCCCGACTGCGGTTATATCTGGCCGGTCAAGCCCAAACACGCGCCCAGGGCCGCCGCGCTGTCCATCCTGAGCGATGGAGAAAACGCCACAGACAGGCCTCTGGACGGCTGGATTAGGGTCAGGGATGTTTTCTATAGCCGGGCGCAGAAAGACGCCAGCAAGCCCCCTACATTGCGCTGTACCTACACGGTGGAAGGCGGCAAGACGGTGTACAAATGGATCGCCGTGGAATCCCCCAACGAATACGCTCAGATGCGAGTCAAAATCTGGTTTACCCAACATGGCATAGCCGAGGCGGAAATCCCCCGCACAGTCATGGAAGCGCTGCGCATGATCAACCAATTCAAAAAACCCCGCCGGATCTTGGTCAAGCCGGAAGGACAATACTCAACAGTCTTGGGGTATCAATTTTAGAGACTTATAATGCAGAGAAATATCATCACAAATCCCTTGACTTTTAACGCAGAATGTGTTACATTGCTGGTGCTTACATCGTGGCGCTTTCCGGGGCGTTACTCCGGAAATTCAGTTTATAATAATGCCCAGTCCCGGTACTCCGCGAGGATACCGACGCTCCACGAGCGTAAGCAGGACTGGGCTTTCTGCGTTTAGGAGATCTGAAAATGTCTAATCCCTCTGAAATCCATGAAGCGAATTGTTTAGGCTGTGGTAAGGAATTTACCACAGAAAACATACGGAAGAGATTTTGTTCCCTTAAATGCTACCGCTCAAAATGGCGAGAAGAAAATCGGGGAAAAACGAGAGAATATGCAATAAAACACCGGTGGAAAAATGTTGAATCATACCGTGCCTATGCTATCGAATACAACAAAACTCACCCCGAAGCTCATCGTGCCGCTTCGCGCAAATATCGCGAGCTTAATATCGAACCAGAACGCGAAAAAACCAGAAAGCATCGCATGAAAAAGAGCGGAGTTTCTATTGTTTCCCTTACACTTCAGGATTGGGAAAACATCAAAGCCGCTTATAATAATTGCTGTGCTTACTGCGGGATAAAATCTGATAATCTAAGTCAGGATCACGTGATCCCTATAAGTAAAGGTGGGCAACATATAAAAGAAAATGTTGTCCCTTGCTGTCGGCCATGCAACTCAAAAAAGCGAGATAAATCATTAGCGGAATTTGGGAAGAATATCCAGTTAAAAATCCTTTAAACTAACCGCCCAGGAGAACGATCATGGCAAAAAAAATCAAACAGCCCAAACCCCGCAAGAAAAAGCCGGTAGAAACCGAATCCCCACTCGTGCAGGCAGAACAAGACGAAACTGCTGAACTCCGCCGCCAGGTTGGAATCGGGATGGTAACACCGGAGGAATTTGAAAGATTGACCGGGGAACCGTACCGGGTCGCTGAACCCCTCGAACCTGCGCCGAAGGCCAACGTCAAGGTCTGCCCGAAATGCTATTCGGTAATTCCATCTGAAAATCAGACCTGCCCCGCATGTGAACCCAGCGAGGATTCCGTCACCCTGCACTGCAAGGTCGGGATTGTCAAACCCTACAGCAAAGAGACCTCCAAAAACGTGACGGTAGTCATCGAAACCAACGTCACCCTTGAGCAGCTCGCCGTATTTTACGCCAACGCCAAAGAGGAATTCTGGCATTACTATGGCTCGGCGCCGAATACGATAGAGGCCAAGCTCCGAGGCAGCGATCGCACGTTCTGCCTGACCATGAGCAAGCCCGGTGACGCAGCAGTATTGGTCGAGTGGGAATTCAACATGGCCAAGGCATTTTTGACTCCCGTCGCCGCCGCCGATCAATCCGCCCCTATCCATTTTGAATTCAACCGACCGTTGGGGATCGGCAGCAATGCCGCCAGGAAGATGTTCGCGCTCTGCGAATCCAACAACGAAGAGCGTCAAATCATCTTCACGATTGACGACTCCGGGATTGAATTAGGAACCAATCAGACCACCATCCCCATGACCCAGGAACCGCCGAAGAGAAATGGCCAGGCGAGCCTTCTGGATGGAGTTGCCGTCGAAGTCCAGAATCTGCATGACAAGCTGAAGTCCGAAGGTGCCACGCTCACCATGATCCATGACGGTAAGAGTACCTCCATTGGCGCCGACTGCACCCCTCGCCTGTACTTCAAAAAGGGTGAAACCCCGGAAAAGCTGATGGAGAAAATAGCCGCAGAAGAATTAGATGGATTTCTCACCGTAAGCTATGCCGGTGAAGAGCGGCAACAGATATGTGTTGCATTAAACACGGCCCGGTTGGAATCCGGCATTGATGCCGATTCGGTTGTGCGGAATCTCATAGACGAACTCAAAGAACTCGCTGGTAGTAGTTTTATCCGCGAGGAGGTGCCCGTTGCCTAAACCCCTACGCATCACGCCCGGCGATCCGGTCGCTGATAGTTTGCTGGCCCCTATCCCCCTGCACGTTCCTCAGGAACTGGCGGACGTCACTCCGACCGGACCGGGCAAAGCCGAAATCAAGATCCGTGATTTCTTGTACATTGACGGGAGGTTTTACCCGGTCAAAAGCATTAAGGAACTGAAAAAATAGGGGATCATGGGAAGCCTCGAAACCGCCCGGAAAGAAGCTCGCGAAATGATAGCCGAGCGCGAGCAACGCCAACTGAAAACACCGAATGCGCCTTTGACGCCGGAAAAGCCCCTGGGCCCGGTGTACCTGGACGCCGCAACCAACCTCGCCCGCGAAGAGCAGCAGGCCAGGGATCACTGCTGCTTTAACCCCGATCCGGTTCCCGTCGAAATTGTCGGGCCGGTAGATGATCTGTACCCGGAAATTACTCATAGGCCGGAAACCTAACAGAAGCAAGAGGAGAGTATGGGACATTATCTTGATCATAGATCCGACAATGCCTACAATGATGGCCGCGAGGATGCCCGGTTTCATCGCTCGAGTTACGATTATGATAAGTATTCGGACCGGGAGCGTGACCAGGCTTATTTTGATGGCCGGAAGGACGAAGAACGCCGGATGGAGGACCGCCGCCGTGAAGAGGAAAATGAACGGCACGAGGAAGAATGCCGTCAACAACACCGCCGTGAACAGTACGAACTTGATCGCCAGATGGAAGAGCAGGAATGCCGGGAGGAACCAACCCCATGAAATGCCCGAAGTGCGGATCTGAAATGTCCATTGGCGCTCCCCATGCCGACGGTGACTCCGGACAGTGGGAATGCCACTCATGCGGTCATATTATTCGCATACCCATTAAAGCGAGGGAAGAATGAGCAAACCTGAACAATTTGACCAGTGGGCCGTGATCGAACTCTTCGGCCATAACCGCATCGCCGGGCGAGTGACTGAGCAGGTCATTGGCGGCTGTTCCTTTGTCCGCGTGGACGTGCCGAAAATAGATGAGATCCCCGCCTACACGAAGCTCTTCGGCCAAGGCGCTATCTATGCCATTACGATCACTGACGAACGGACATCCAGGGCAGTGGCAGAACAAATCGCACCTGTACCCATAGATCGCTTTGAATTAGGCACTATAGCTCGAAATATGGCAGTCAAGCTCTTGAAGGCCGACCAGGAACAGGAGAATCAGCGGTTCATGGAAAACGAGGAAGATTAGCAATGCACCCACCCCGCAAAACCGAGCCATTCCGTACTCAGATGCGCTCGACGGAGAAGGTAATCGAACAGATCCGCAATGCCGCCCGCGACCTGGGATCTGATCCTGATAAGGACTTGCAGATTACCCACAACGAGGGGCACCAGAGCATCGGCGGGAAGACGCAGAAAGTAGTATTCGCCTCCATCCGCCTGAAAATCTACTGGTATCCGAAGGCCGAGTACTACATCATGGTCGAAAAATACGTGGATTGGTTCGACCGCTCAATAGACTGCATGGCGGCAATCCACAAATTTCTCCACGGACGGGTAATGAACCTGGTGCATGGTTTGGAGAGCCTCGAAGAGGCCTTCGGAGCGAACATGGTCCTATCCCAATCGAAGTTACCCCCAGCCGCGATGGATCGCCTCATTAATGGTCCCAAAGCTCCCTTCAAATTCGACCGGATGTTAAATTCAGGGAAGGAAGTGCAATGATCCCTATCCGCCAGACCTACTGCGTCGCTGCCGCCCTGGACGCCCCAGCCAAAGATTATCGTGGTTGCCAGCGTCGGGAACTCACCGACCTACATTACTCCATCCTGGGAGTGTTGGTAGAGGCCAAATACCCACTCGCGCCTATGAAAATCGCCGCGCAATTGGCGGTCGAAGTGCACACCGTTTCCAACCGTCTGCGCCTGCTGGTCAATCATGGCTTGATCGTGCGTCGCGCCGATGGAACCTTTAAGGCAATCCGAAAGGAAATCACGTGAAAATCCATCCGATTGACACCGTCAACGTTCCCGGCTTCCAGGGCGAAACTTTAAACCTAATTTTCGGCTGCGACGGCCACAGCTGCAAAACCCACTGCTGGCTGTTCAACCAAATCATCCCGCAGTTCCGGCGCATGGAAATCCCCTGCAAATTGTGCTGCCTGGGCTCGCCCCACACCCACTTTGAACGAGCCGCCAAGATCCCCCAGAAGGGACAGCCCCGCTGCTATTTCCAATCCTGTGCCGAACCCAACGACGCCTCTCCCGCCGATGTCCGCCGCTTGCAGGAAATCATCGCCGCCAACCCCCGGCACATATTCCAGATCCTCACCCACTTCCCCGAGTTCTGGCAGAAGTTTCCCGTCTGGCCGAAAAACACCTGGGCCATGACCACCTATACTGAAGGCGCAATTTTTACACCTGCCTCGGTTAGGGCGGGAAAAACCATTGCCTACTGCGAACCGGTAATGGGTGAAATCTGGATCGGAGAGTATTTAGATTGGCTGGTGATCGGCTTGTTGAATCACCAACCCTACACCGTTGACCTGGTAGACTGGATTGGCAATAGTATTTGGGACTTGATGGACAAAGCTGAACGTTTTCAAATCCCCGTGTTTTGTAAAAACCCAAAAGACCCCCGTTGGAAAACGATGGGGATAACGCCTATCCAACAATGGCCGGAAGTCTAATGATGAAACTCCTCCACCTTCGCCACGCCCGGAAGCGCCAACCCTTCCGGTGCAGCAAATGCCACGACGCCCTACTTCTGCGCCGCGCCTGTATCCACGCTGAACGAGAGATCGTTCGGCTGATCACCGATCACGAGTATTTTCGCTTCACCAGTTTCGGCAATCCGCCTCCCGCCCTGGTGCACCTGCGCGAAGTCATAGCCAGAACGAGGAACCTGGAACCATGAGCCGACCCATAATCCCCAGCCTTCAGGGAACACGTGCCGATCTTGGACAGCACTTTCGGTCCAAGATGGAAAGTAACTGGGCGAGATACCTGGAATTCCAGCGACAGCAGGGTTTGATCTTCAAGTGGGAATACGAACCTCTTACACTGTGGTTTGATCAGCCGCGCGGGACCGGCCAGGGCATCCGCCGCGGCGTCGTGAGTTACAAACCCGACTTCCGCCTCACCCAAAATGACGGCAGCATATTATACCAGGAAGTCAAAGGCTATATGACCTCCGAAAACCGCACCGCCCTGAAACGCTTGAAAATCTACTACCCGGAAATCACCATCGAAGTTATTGACACGAAACGTTACAACCGCGTCGCCCGCCAGGTCGGCGCGATCATCAAGAATTGGGAGTGAAAAGTGAAAATCCTCCGCGTATTTCCCCGGCGCACTAAGGCCACCCCGACAGACGAGTTGGCGTATATTGCATCTTATCCTGGATTATTTACGGGCGATATTAGTGAGGTTCATATTTCTGTAGCTTTCACTTGGGATAAATCAGATGCAGAAAGATACGCTAAAGCCTGGACTAATGCAGGATATTTAGTCAAAATTGGCGGCCCCGCCTATGGGGATAACGGAACAGAATTCATTCCCGGTCGCTATCTGAAACCCGGCTACGTGATCACCAGCCGTGGCTGCAATAATCACTGTTGGTTCTGCTCGGTGTGGAAGCGCGAAGGCGCCCTCCGCGAACTCCCGATCACCGAGGGCTGGAATCTGCTGGATAACAATATCCTGCAATGCAGCGAGTCGCATATCCGCGCCGTGTTCGCCATGCTGAAAAGCCAACCCCACAAAGCCGAATTTACCGGAGGCCTCGAGGCTAAACTTTTGCAGGATTGGCATATTGATTTACTTCTTGACCTAAAACCTAAGCAACTGTTTTTCGCCTACGACACGAAAGACGACCTTGAACCCTTAATCGAAGCTGGCCGCAAACTGAAAGCTGCGGGTTTCCCCATGCACCCCCACAGCCACGCGCTACGTTGTTACGTTTTGATCGGCCATCCCCACGATACGCTTGAATGGGCTGAGGAACGACTCCAGCAGACAATGACTATTGGGTTTACGCCAATGGCCATGCTATGGAAAGATGAAGATGGAACTCCCTACGGCCCTCGCTGGCCGTCATTCCAGCGCCGCTGGGCCCGACCACAAATCATTCATGCAAGAGGTAACCATGCTTGACCACTTTCTCAACCGCGCCGCCGCCCATCCGGGCCGCTCGAATTTAATCATCTCTGCTTTCCTGCTGCTCTTCTGGCTGGCTGTAGGCCTGCTGCTGGTGGATAGCCTTCACGCCTGGCCGGCGCCAAATTCAGAGTGTATCCTGTACGACAGCGTCCAGGTCTCGCCGGACAGTCTCTTCTACGTCAGCCTCTGGTCGGATTCCTGTTGCACCGTGCAGCTCTACACCGGCACCCACGCAGGCTTGACATCCCAAGGCACCTTCGTCATCACCGGCGGCGGAACCCCAGCCTGCCAAGAGCAAATCAAGCGTCTGCGCTCCGGCGATCACTGGTCCCCGCAAGGAGTGTGCGGAGTCACCTATCAATCGCAGGAGAAACCATGACCGTCAAATGCCTATCCGTCCGCCAGCCCTGGGCCTGGCTGATAATTCACGGCGGGAAGAATGTGGAAAACCGTACCTGGAAATATCCGCCAAAATACCGTGGCAGGCTGTACATCCACGCGTCGCAAGGGATTGATCTAACGGGATATTCAGTTCGTGGGGTCAAGAAAATCCCATCACCGGATCAAATTGAACGCGGCGGTCTAATCGGCTATGTAGACTTCATTGGCGTCAACGATCCCAAGTGCAATAGCCCCTGGGCTGAACCCGGCCTTATGCACCTTGATCTGATTAACCCAGTGCCGATCTGCTTCTTCCCCTGCAAGGGCCAGTTGGGGATATTCAACGTGGAGTTGCCGGGATAACCCGGCTGCCAGAATATTTGTCAAATAATTTCCCGAATGTAAAATCCCAAGATTGGAAGAGCAGCTGCGACGTCCGGACTTCCGGGATGATCATCCCGGACTTTAAACGGGAAAGCGACAAGAAACATAAATAGGTGTCAAGAATGATTTTCCTTAACCCTTGGAGTGAGAAAATATGATCGAAATCCACGAAATCAAGCCCGGAGAAATCTTCAACTGTATTTGTTGTGATCAACACCCACGCCCTCGGGCTACTCACGAAATCAGTTTCGGCAAGAACGGAATGTTGGTATATCTCTGTTCAACCTGCTTTTGGCGCCTGGGAGAATTAATCAAGGGAAGGGTAATATTGAATTTCAAAAGGGTCAAGCGAGCGACCTCACGGGTGAAGATATAATGCCCCGCATAACCTACATCGAAAAGAACTTCTCATCTGGCTCATTGGTTATCATCCACCAAGCCAACAAGATTTGTGAAGAGTATGCCGCACAGGGGTTCGATTTAACCTTGAGGCAACTTTATTACCAATTCGTGAGTCGTGGCCTAATCCCCAACAAAGACACCGAGTATAAACGCCTGGGATCGATCATCAACGATGCCAGGCTGGCGGGTATGCTTGATTGGAAATATATTACCGACCGCACCCGGAACTTGCGTGCGAATAGCCACTGGAGTTCACCTTCCGATATAATCAATTCAGCGGCCCGGAGCTACGCTTTAAATAAATGGCAGGGGCAGAATTACCGCCCCGAAGTCTGGATCGAAAAGGACGCTTTAATCGGTGTGATCGCCAGGGTTTGTGAAGAAAATGATGTGCCCTATTTCTCATGCCGGGGATATACGTCTCAATCGGAGGTCTGGGCTGCCGGGCAGCGGCTGATTAAATATTTTGAAAACGATCAAATCCCCACGATCATCCACTTGGGCGACCATGACCCCTCCGGCATAGATATGACCAGAGACATCACAGACCGCCTGGCCTTATTTGTGGAACATGAGGGCTATGATCCTCCCGAAGTGATTCGCATCGCCCTAAATATGGATCAGGTAGACGAGTATAATCCCCCGCCCAATCCAACCAAACTTACCGATTCCCGCGCTACCGGCTACCTGAACAAATTCGGCGATGAATCCTGGGAGCTTGACGCCCTGGAACCCTCGGTAATCGCCGAGCTAATTCAGGATGAAATTAATAAACTCAAAAACACGGATCTGTGGGATAAGATCGTCCAAGAGGAGGATCAGCAGCGGGAGGTCTTAACTAAAGCCGCCTCGAATTGGGACGACGTCACAAAATATCTGAGCAAGAAGAAATAATGCCGCCCAACATTAATCTGTACCAACAAGAAAGGAACACCCATGAAACGCTTGCCATTAATTTTACTCGTCCTACTGCTGATCGTCAGCAGCACCAACGCCGTCACCAAATACGCCCTGGCCTGGGAGTTCCCCTGGTCAAACCCCCTCGACGCCAAACAGTTCGAGCGCGATTGCCTCAATGCCCGCACTTGCGGCTTTGACGCCTTCGCCATCTCCCTGTGGGAAGGTTACGATCTTGCCTCGGTAGAAATGCGCCTGGAAGTCGCTGAACGCCTCGGCTTCCCCCTCTGTCCCATGATTGACGCGCCGAATATTAGCCGCGAACGCAAAGCCACCCAAGTCAAGCAGGCTGTCAATCAGTTCTTCGGTCGCCCCGGTTGCCTGAAAATTAACGGTGAGCCGGTGATCGTCCTCTATTTGGTCAGTGACCGTACCCCCTCAGAGTGGCAACTCCTACAGAAAGGTTTACCCCCCTGCTACACCATCGGGACCGGCTGGTTTCACGACGTGCGCGAGTATGCTCTGCTGTTTGACGGCTTCGCGCCCAGCCCTCTGCCTAAAGACGTGCCGGATTTCCAGAAAACCACATTCGATTACGGCGCGGCCAGAGCGATCTACCCCAACATTGTGCCGACCCTGCTCTGGCAGTTTGACAACACCCCGGTTCGTAGCGTCATTAAAAAACAGATCCGCAATCTCCCCCCGCTGCCCCTGGTCATACCCCATTATGACGGGCAGACCATTACGCAGATGCTCGGTGACGCGCAGCTCTGCCACAGCCGGATCGTTATGTTCAATTCCTGGAACGAGGGCCAGGGCGATAAAAGCACCTCCCCCAATGAACGCACCGCCATAGCGACCAAACCCGACGCGCAGGCGTTCGTCGGCGGCGTCATCAAATACTGGAAGAATCAACCCTAACCGCCGAAAGGCAAGGAGCAGTATGGCACAGGGACAGTTTACAAAACAGGAAGCTGAAAGGACTAAGGAAACAGTAGAAGAACTCAGTAAGGCAATCCCGAAGAACAAGCTTCTTGGTTACATCGGGCACTTGAACGACATCTATCTGTTTCTCGACGCGGCCAAACGTGCCGCTCCAGAAGAAACCCCCTAACTGTGGTGGTAACGCAATCTGGCCGGGATTGTGCTTGATTCCGGCCAGTAAAATGCTTAAATTGGAAGTGTTTAACCGGAACTTGAGATGCTAAAGAAACAAGCTACTGAACTCGTCATAACCCTATTAGAAAAAGATCCAGCCTTTAGGGTTATAAGGGGGTTAGCTCCGAATTATAGGGATTTGATACATTACCTTTTCGACCATCAAAACAAACCCTCGGATTACGAGTGGGATTTTGACAACCTTACCATCGTCGGCTGTGAGGTAATTAATGACACAGAGGGGGTCGGAATCAAAATCTCATTTTGCCTAAAAACAGGCGATTGGAACCCCGACATAAATCAGCCAATCGTCGGATTCAGTCTTTCCCCAAAATATCTACACCCTAACCGGAGCCGATGATGAAAGAACTGTATAATGGATGGCATGATAAAATACCCTTCCGATTACACCTTTTAGTTGATAGTAAACTTGGACCATATTGCGAAATAGATAAGGGAGGGCGTTCAAATGGCGTGGTTTTGGCGGAAATTAAAATTAATTTTTCTTATCCAAGCACCCTGTGGGGTAACGAGAAGTATGCCCGCCTACGATTAAATAACTTACAAAAATTGCTTGAAAAAAATGACCACCTAAGCGGCGTGAAACTTGCGTTTGATGTTAATTATGAGGTTACATTTGAGACACGGTTAATAGGCGTGAGTGGATCTGATAGGGATTATAGCCCATGCTTTGAGGTTCTCAATGTCAAGGACCTTAAACGTACAGCCTAAAAAACACACTCGCCTTAGTCCCTGATCGCCCCGCAGGGCACGCCTGTGCGATTCCCTGACGGCATTGTGGCGCTGGTCATATCCCCCCAAAAACCAAAACCCCCGGTGAACGCCGGGGGTTTTTAATTCCTGTCTGCTTTGTCTTATCCTTAAGTTTTCGTCAACTCCACCCGGTCACTCCATCCCCCGCCGATAAACGTCTCCCCATATTCGCTGCGTTTTTTGAGTGCCTCCTGCAATGCTTTCCGCCCCAGAGCATAATGTGCTCCCTGCAGGACGTTCAGCCACAGCAGCAGTTTTCTTCCCCAGCCCTTTTTGCAGGCGCCCTGCACCGTTGCCAAAGTCCGGCCGCCCAGGATTCCGTCCTCCGGGATGTCCGGCCACAGAGCGCCTTTTTTGTTCAGTAGATTGATCGCCGCCTGCAGGTACAGCGCCGCGTCATACACGCCCAGGTTTACACCCTGGTCGAATACCTCTGCCGCTAATGCCTGTTCCGGCAACTGGTCACAACGCAACTCCACCCAGAATTCCCGGTAGTAGAATTTCTCCACTTCGTGAGCCAGGATCGCCGACTCCCGCAAACACGCCGGGAACTCCGACCGCCATTTCTGGCCATCAATAATCGCCCAGAGTTGCAATCCAGGGTGATAAACCCGGCTTATCCCCCGGTACGTTTCTCCACCCTTGTCCCTGGGATTGTTGCTGTAATGCCCCTCGTGTCCCATCGTGCGGAGATAGCAGGGGAGAAATTCAATCATGCAAATTACCCCTTCAGTCCCAGGTATGTCAAGCCGCCAACGATCAACGCTTGCACCAGGGGCTTGATAAATGTGTCCCAGGCTGTTTTCCGGCGTTGTTTCTGCGTCTCTATTTGGGTGAGCATCCAGGCGTGAATACTGCGAACCATCTCATCCATGCCGGGTGTTCCATTTTTCCCCAGCACAGTATTGATTAAAAGCTGTCTCTCTTTTTCAGATTGCTCCGCATCTTTCTTGAGGCTCTCAATGGCTTTGGCGTGTTCCAGGCACAGCGGACTTTCCTGCATTCACTCTACCTCCGCAACCAGTTATATTTTCCTATTTCAATTACGGCGTAAACGTTATATCCACCCCCACTCCATTGGGGGAAATGGCTTCCATGATAGTCTGCATGTTGGCCGGTTCGGTTGTGGCATTGGTGATCGTCAAGCTGTATGTCGCTGCCGCCGCCCCCGGAGCGTACAACACGCCCTCGGCGCCGGTTATCGTCTTGGCCGCCGTAATCATGCGGTTAGGTTCCCCGCAGGAATTATCCCGGTAAATCTTGGCGTAAATCCCGGTACGATAATCCGCGTCCGACCGCCCCGCGCGCAGCTCCCCTACAATCTCTCCCCAGCCGTCCAACTGCTCTCCGGTGCAATCCACGATTTGACGCAGCAGGCATAGATCCGCCGCCACATCCTCCATCTCCTGGATTTCATCAGCGAACGCCGCCACGATCGCCCGGAGAATATCCTTCTCTTGGAATTGCGTCGGCAATGCAGCCAACGCTCGCACCGTGTGATCGGTAATTGGAGTAACCGCAGCCGGCATATCTTAAGCCCTTATGTTTCGATGCCACTCACAGAAATTCTGGCGCTGTCGAAGGTCGCCAAATGCGTACTGTCAATGGCCAGGTTGGTGGTAAAGTAATCCGTCCCATTCACTGATTGCTCGATGACCGCCGTAGCCACCCCCGGTACGGCAAATATCTGCAAGTTGAATTTACCCAGGACAACGTCCTCACCCACTTGCAAGGCATTCCCCGCTTCCAGGATAGCCGCCGCGATCGCCGCCTCCCCGCCCGTGGGGAACGTCTCTTCGGTGTTTTCCGTCAGCGTCACCCGGATATACACCGGCGTCGCTGTAGGCCGGTCGAAGTAGACGGTCTGCTCATTCCCCTCCACGTCAACCACCGTCACCTCCACCGCTCCCGTAGAAGGAATACCTGAAGCCTGGTATAGCCAGATAATATCTCCAATGGCCTGGTTGACCGCAGGCGTGTCCACCGCCTGTACTACGACGTGGAAACTATGCGCCGCACTATCCAGCCCCAACGTGGTTTCCAGCCGTAACCCGCATAAAATCCCAATCGGAGTGGTATAGGTGAAAACCGTCGCGGTGGTTTCTCCCGTAGCCAGCGTTAGATAAACTACGTCGTCTACGGCCTCAGCTACCACCGGGCAGCCCACCGTCCCATTGATCACCACCGCAATGGCCGTCGCGATTTCCGCCGTCGTCGCGCCTGGATCGGTTTCGGCATACGTCTGATCGTCAGCGTCAATCCGCCAATTATAAGCCGTAGCAACGCCGTTGAATAATACCCGTATTAGGCAGTTTGTCACCGGCCCAGTATAGCCGCGATTGCTGGTCACCGAACACCCTGTCACCTCCGGGATTTCCAGAATGTGCGCTCTAATTGCCGCATCGGTTCCCGCCCCGGCCAGAGCCAGCGAAATCAATCTCCGCGCCCGGAATTCCTGCTCGGTTTCCGCCGCCTCACCCACCGTAGCGTCCACCAAATTCTCAACGGCCGTAACCCCTACGACCGGCGTCTCGATCTGGGTCAAGGTCCCGGTCAGAGCGATCACAACCCCGGCATTAACCGCCTCGAAGGTCCCGAAATTGGCGATCTCCTCAATAATCAGATCACCCACCGGTCCAACAGCAATGGTAAACGTGCTGGCGCTGTCAACCGGTTTAAATGTGACATATTGCCCCTCGAATGAAGCGATAATATCCCCAGTGGCATTCATGGTATCGGAAATAAATTCTGCGCACTGTTCGACCGTGCCGCCCGGCCCCAGGATGCTGGTCAACGATCCATTAATGGTGATCTCATAGGCGTCCGGATCGGTTAAAACCTCCTGTACACTGATGCGGCAAGCCGCCAGGTTGACGTCCTGAATGATCACCTGCTCAATCAAGAGAAATTGTTCATCCGTCTCTTCCACTGAAATGTAGAACTCGTCGGCGTGAATATCCGTACCCACCTCGGCCCAAATAACCCCCTCCACAATGGACTGCGTAGCCGGCAGCGGTTCCAAGCCGTTGATCGAACCCACTTGATAGAGCTGGTAACCCTCGGCGCTATCCGGATACATGGACAGGTAGGACGCCTCCAGCGATTGCCAGACGTCGGAAAATTCCGGGGCCAAAGCTGCGATAAGCTGTCCGAATACGCTATCCGGCTGCACGTTGATAGTCATGCCCAGCAACCCGAATTTGGCCTGTAATCGCGTCACCAGCGAAGCCACAATGTCCGGCAACCGTTTGATCACAAACCCCCCTGTCGTCACCCCGAAAGCCATGATAAGCCCCTATATCTGTTGATCCGTGATCACTATGATCCCCTCGCTGCAACTGGCCGTCAAGCTGATCGTCCACACACGCGTGGATTTATTCACCGAAGAGCTGAACGCCGTGATCTCCGTCACCCCCGGAACCGCCAGAACCTCTGCTTTCATCAGCGCTTCGATGGTCGCATAATCCGGGTTTTTCTTGAATACATCCGTCAGCCAGGGGAACCCGAAATCCGTATCCAGAGCGCACTCCCCCCGGAAGGTCCGCAGCCGGATCAAGATCTGCTGCTTGATCCGCTCCACTCCCGCCACCAGTACCAGGTCGTAATCCACAACGGACAGATCCCAGGTCGTGGAGTCTAATTTCAGGTCAACGATCATGCCGCCACCTTGATGATAAACGCCAGCGCATAATATGGGTCCAGATTGCTCTCGCTGCTGTGAGCATCCACCGCCGCTCCGCTGTGCGCCGATAGGCTATGATCTGCGGGCGCCGTCACGGAATGCCCCTGGGCTGCGTGATCTCCGGCCTGAGTTACGCTATGAGACAATGTCGCCGGAGTCCCGCTAAATGTTGGAGTGCTTACCGTTCCGGCTGGTGTCCCTCCAGTAGCGTCCGCCGGAGCACCGGTAATTGCATGATTCAAATCCGAAGCATTATTAAAAACTGCTACGGATGCGCCCGATCCCTGCGGTGAAGTCCTGCCCGTATGAGCCGTCACCGCCAACGTGCCGGCAGTATGTCCGTGGTTTGCCAGAGCGTCACCGGTGAACGTCGGCTGGCTTACCGTCCCGGCCGGAGTGTAGCTGTGATCCCCAACCCCCGCACCACTATGACTCAGAGCGGCATGATCTCCAACTGCCAGCCCGGTATGAGTCAAATCGCTGTGTGCTGCCGGCTGCGTGACGGTATGGTCATTATGATCATGCGTTGCTGCCCCGCCCGACTGCGTCAGCGATCCTGTCACGTTGGTCTTGGCCGCTCCCGCCTCGTCCGCTGTCGCGCCCACGATGAACTTGTCTCTTAAATCCGGCGTGCCATTGGTCCCGTCGCACAATCGCCAGCCCGAAGGAATCGTAGCAATCGTACCTGACCACATGGAAATCAAACCCACCGGGATCCAATCCAGCCGGGCGTTCAGATGGTCAACAACAGAATTAACAATATTCGCGCACAGATCATCTAAAGGCGGTAAATCCGAAGCGAATTCCCCCGACAAAAATTCCGCCTTCATGGCCGCCGTTAAAGCCTCAGCATCTAAGGGCAATCCCATTTACAGACTCCCTTTAATGACGGTTAACAAGGTTTTGATCTGCGTTACCGTTGCCATCGCCGAGGGCGCCAACTGCAACGGCCCACTGATTGGGTCAGTGATTAATCCGCCGTTCGCAATGGTTGTTGTCAATACGGTCAAGAGTTGACTTAATAAATCCAACAACTCATGTTGCGCATCTTTCCCTATCGCGATCTTCCCATTGCTGAATTTGATCCGCATGGCCGTAGACGCCATCCGGTGGGAAAACGGCCACACCCCAGGAATCGCCACAGCATCAGACATATCGAATCGCCTCGGATCCTCCGGGTCCACCTCCCGCCCATCTAACGCCACCCATTTGTCCAGCGACCGATCCGCAAATACCAGCAGTACCAAATCCCCTGGTTGCACGTCCAGGATCAATCCGCCCCGCGCCGTCTGCGGCATAACCACCGGCACTCCATTCACAATGGGCAGCGACCGCGCTATCCCGTCGCTGTACCGGCGTTTGATGAGCGGCTTAACCAAGGCTCTCTGTTCGTCGGCGTTGTATGAAACCACCCTCCCTGGCAGAGCGAAATTCACCCCCGCCATGAACCCGGCCATCGCGTCCTGAATCAGTTCATTGATTTCAATGGCTGCCATTAAGCCGCCTCGATTTCAGTCAAGATCGGCGTCGTGGTAAACGGCCCTTGGTCGTGCGTATCACCCTTGTGCTTGACCTCCCAGACCCGGAAGAGCGTCGCCTCCGGGATGTCCGCGCATTGCAGCATCACCCGCCCGCCCGGTTCTATCAAGGGTTGTAGCAGGGCCGGAACTTTCCACCCCTTCAGCACCCGGCGCGGTTTCAAAATGTAAACCCGCATCGGCTGCACTTCCTGCGTGGGATCGTCTTCGTCTTTCAGGCAACCGCGATAATCCAGAATCCGCTCCGGCGACCCAATCAGCCCCGTTCCCGGCGACAGCAGCACCACTTCCGATCCATTATCCAAACGCCGCTGCAGAATCTGCAGGACGTTATTCTGCACCGACCATTCCAAATCAAAACCATTGCAGAGCTTGTCTAGGCAATCCGCCGCCAGACCGGAGAATGAAAAACCCTTATGATAAATCTTGCCCAGCAATCCCGGCACGTCTCGCGCCGATAATCCCTTGAGTTTGAACGCATTGACCAACCCCTCCAGCACCATGCGCGGGGTTGATCCCTCCTTGTAGCTCATTTCCACCAGCGTTTCCCGCAACGCCCGGTCGCCGTCCGCCGCTTCCAGGTGCGTGATAATATCCGGCCCTTGACGACGCGATAACACCTCCCCGCGTGATTTGCCGCTTCCCCCCTTGCGTTGCCCTGGATTGCTGTAGGTAATATCCCCCTTGAAAATCATTTTCGGCCCGCCCGCCTCCTCGTATCCTGCCAGGATCTCTAAAGAGAGCCCGTCACTGTGAATCTTATCCCGCGTGCCTTTCGATAAATTCCAAATATCCAGCGAAGCCGTATTGCAAGTCCGAGTCGAAGTTTTCTCCACCTCGAACGCCATGTGCAGCCCTTCGACCGTCAGCCAGGTTAAATCCCGCAGCCCAATTCGCGCGATACAAGTCCGGTCGAAATAGTTCACAGATCCGCCTCCGGGATATAGCGCAATTTCACCCGGCCCGTAGCCAAATCCGTGCGGCTGATCGAAGTCAATTTCCCTGTATCGTCCACCGCCATCAGACTCCCCGGAGGTAACCCCAGGCCCGGCAGAAAATGCACCAATTCCTGTCCCAGTAGGATCTTGCGGCAAGTCACCAATGGCGTGCCGTCCGTTTTGTAAAATCCAATCGTCCAGTAAGCGCCGCGGTCATTCCAGCCCAGCTTGAGCAGATAAACCTTGCCATCCAGCGTTACGCTCTGGCTGAAATTCGGATGATCGAATAGTGGAATCTTCAGAGCCATATTAAGGCACAGACTGTACATCGGGAGGGGTTGCACCTTTCGACGGCGTAGCAACCGCGTAGATTCCGCATCCCGCCGTGGCCGCCGTAAGCAGGGGCACAAGTTCCCCAAGCGGCATCCCTTTGGCTATGGTTCCCCAGGTCACTGCTATCAAAATCCCCACGCAAGCCAACCCCGCCAACTTTCGCACAGAGGCCAGCCCCGTAGACGGATCAGCAACCCAGAACTTCGGGTTGTACCAATTATAAGTAAGCATGATCTCTCCTTTTAGAGTCCTTGAGCTACTGCGTACACCGTCAACCCCAGCGCCGCGCCTACCAGCCCCGCCTCCACGTACCGCCATTTCGAGGTCTTGACGGCCTTGTAAATCGTTTCTTTAATGTACTTGTTGACGTAGACAGTATCATGCGGATATTCGATGGTTGGGAACCACAGCGCTACGTCCTGAAAGAGATTTTTTCGCAGGTCGTAACCCAGCGACAGCCTCGCGTCTATACGCAGAGCTCCGTCATCAATGACCGTGAATCCAGTATCCAGCAGAGCGACAGAGTCCACGATCACCGGGACCGCCCTTTCGACGTAGATCCTCTTGGTGATTTCTATCTTGATCGTGTCATGAACCACACTGATGACCGTCACTGTATCCGTTTTGGGTGGCGGAATTACCGGCTCCGGCTTCCCGCATCCCCGCGTCAACAGCAACAGACAAACCACCGCGCCTAAAAAGACGATCAGGTAGAGTTTGAATCTATCCGTCATCTTGGCCCCAACTCAATGCCTTCCAGATAGTACATCGAATCCGGCATGGCCACTATCGTTGAATCCCCGCTGTTATTCAGCATTCGTAAAATACCGGTTCTGGCCGCCCCATCCCGATCCATAGAGAGGAATCCCGCCGTGCCTGCCAGGTAGAGTTCCTGCTGTAATTTATCATAGGTATTGTAAATCAACCGCGCATTTGATCCCGTCGCAGTCATAATCTGCAAAACCAAATCGGAGGGTTCTCCGCCTAATGTAACGTCCCTGGCTATGAGCGATTCAAACACATAATGATTCCCCTTTGGCCCTATGACCCGCGCCGCAAATTCCTGGTTGGTCATTGTGATCGTTTCATTTTCAAAATAGTTGGCGCGCCAGAACAACATAATCGGTGGCGATATATTGGGATCTGCCGAGCTGTCAATAGAGCAGACATTATTCCCAAAATTCCCCTCTACCCGTACTGTATCACAGGTCTGAATATAGACCGAGTAAAACGCCAGAGTCAAGTCGTTACTCTGCCAGGCCGAGATAAAATTCGATCCATAAAGAGACGCCTTAACCGAGTCATGGGCGTAAAACGCGGCATTGCCCACCCCGGCTGTAGTCGTCCAGGTCTTCAGGGTCGCCCCGGAAATATCCACATTCGCTTCGTTGGCCGCTCCCATTACATAGGCATTGGCGGTCGTCTCATAATAACCACCCATGACGTACACCGTCGTATTGCGGTTCTCGTCAGGAACATGCAGGCAAGAAGTAGTCGTGCTAAATCCATTGCACTCGCGCAACCAGGCCGTCACTGGCACGGTGATGGAATTGCTGCGCCCGAACGTCCACATGATCCCCCGCTGGTCGCACTTAAGCAGATCGCTATACGAGGAGAAACACATCGAATCAGCGCCAGTCCCTGTGCCTTCAAAGACCGTTCGCTCCCCCCAAATCGAATCGCGCGCCTCCAGAAACCTGGCCTTGACCACGCAATCTTTGAAGTGGTAATTACCTCGTCCCAGGGCATTCCCCAATCCTGTGGTGACGATAGAGAGGTCTTCAAAAAAAACGTGCGTCGCGCTATCCGGGGGAAGAATTAAACTATCCGATCCCGTCAGGGTCGTCACCCAGGACCCCGATCCGATGATATAAACTGTATCCACCGCAACACCGAGAGGCGCCTTATCCAAAGCGTAGCTTCCCGGAGTTAAATTAATGGTTTTCCCGTTGCCGATACTGCCCAGTCCTGCAGTCAGGCTGATCGTACCAACCGGAGCAATCTCCAGTTGCGGGTTGTTCTGCGCCGTCAACTGAAAGAGATCGCCATTGAATTGCGCCCCAACCGGTAACGCGCACAACAGCAGAGTCCATGCGATCACAGTTCTCATTCTTTCACCCCTGTCTGTTCTCTGGTAATCGTTATTCGATAAGCTTTCGCGGCATTGCTGTTGGTTATTGCACAATCAATCCAGAAATAAGGCACGCCATCCTGATTGATAACCATACAGTATTTTCCGCCGTGGGTCCAAGTGAACGTATGATCCAGGTTTGCCAGAGCTAAACCTCCGGTATAATTATAAGCATAGCGCCTGACCCCGGTCGCTGATCGCTGCGCCAATGTATCCCCTTCCGCCGACCCCCAGGCCTTGCAATATGACCAGGCAATACTATCAATCGGCGTGCTGGATGCCTCCACTGTGTCCACGATCACATTCCAGCACACAAACGCTTTCGGCGTCTGCTGGAAATTGTCCATGGCGTTCCAATCATAGGTCGCCAGCCGGATATACCGCGTCTCTCCCGCCGCCAACATAAATGGCGAGAGTGTCCCGGAACTTAAATTTTGCTGTGCCCAGGCCGGCCCGCAGTTGCACACCAGCATTGCCAGTAGGAAAATAGGCAAGTATCGTCTCATCGGTTCACCTGTATTTTTCAATGGTTGATTATTCCGTAACCGCCGTCACCGTCCCGCGATTTAACGGTGGCGCCGCCCGATTCTGCAGGTACGGTCCGTAATACTGAACTATCTGCACGTTCGACTTGATGATCTCCCGCAACGTGGCATTGAATTTCAGCGCCGATCCATCCCCCGCCCGCTTCGTCACGTGCACCCGTATCAGAGCCATATTGTAATACACCTTCAGCCCCAACACGACCGTCAGCAGGTATTTCCCCTTAACCAATGCCTCCAGCCGGTAGAAAGCCGCCTGAGTCGGCGCCGCTTTTGTGCTGGTATCAATAGCCCCCGGAGGCCGTGACCAAATCACTTTGACTTTTTCTGTTTTATTTTTACCCCGCACATCAATCTCTGAGGTATTATTACTACCCTGAGACACCATCGGAGTGGCAGAGACGATCCCCTCGAACGTCACCTGCTGAGGCTTGAGCAGAATATGGTCCGACCCGTCAGCACTATCTTCGATGGGGTAATTCGTAGCCTCCGACTCGAACGTATATTCTTCCTGCTTGACCACGTCGCATTGCACGTAGAAACTGTCAAACCCCTCCAGCATCAATCCCTTGACGCGCCGCCCATTGACGATGATCACCGGGTTCTCAGCCATTACGGACTCCTCGTCGAATCCGGCGCCGTATTTAACGTGCTGTTCCTGGCCTGGCGCAATGCCTGATCCAGACTGTCTGCGGCTACAGCAGCGATATGATTAGCGTTCTCATAAGTGGCATTTCCCGCTACGTTGACATTGACACTGATATTGGTCGGAATCCGCGCCCCCATAGCCATCGGAGGATGCCAGGCTTCGTATTTCTGCTCTCCGCGCCAACTCCTACCCTCCTCGGCCATGGTTTTCATGTGGCCATAAACCTGCGACCCCATAGCCGCCACCCCCAACAATAGAAATCCGTAGGGGTTTTTTGCCAGCGAATAAAGAGATAAACCAATAGCCCTCAATGTCAGGTTAAGCAGCCCCAAATACGCTACATACTGTACCAGTTCCGGGTTCGCCCGTGAAAGCTTATCCGCGAAGGAAACAATATTGATAATCATCGTGGTTAGATTCGCAAAAATCCCCGTATCTCCCCCTGTGATCGCCAGAGCTTCCAGGTTGTTCTTCAACCGCGCCAGTTGGTAATTCAATCCCTTATCCGCAGCCTCCGCTAACCGCTTCGTCTCACCCGTGCTGTTGGCGATCTCCTCGGCATATTTCCTCATCCCCTCCGGCCCAATGTCCATGATCGCCTTTAAGCCCACGCCAAAGCCCGGCCCGGCAATCTCTTCAAGCTGCTGCATGGTCAGTTTCATCTTGCTGAGTTCACCCACCAGCTTGAAAATGTCCGCCCGGCTGCTGGGGGAGAAAAACTTATACCCCGTAATCCGGTGGAAAGCATCGTTGGGGTTCTGCAATCCCATCAGCCCGGATCGCAGCGTCGCGCTTAAGAGCCGTCCCTGAATCCCCTTGCTGCGCAATCCGCCATACAGCCCCAGGGATTGTTCCACCGTCAGCCCCAGTGCTTTGGCCACCGGAGCGATATTGCTCAATTCCCCTGTGATTTCCGCGATGGGAATCCGAGCTAACTGCGCGCCCTTGGTCAACATATCCGTCAGGTGCAGATACCCCGCCTCGCTGACCCCGTAGGCTTTGGCCGTCTCCACAATCTGCGCGGTCGCTACCTCCGTAGCCTGTCTGGACGCATCGGCGAAGTCAATCAACGCCGGGATCATCGCCCGAATGCTGGTCGGTGAAAACCCCGCTTCCGCCAACCGTTCCTGAGCCGCCGCCACCTGCAATGCTGAAAATTCCGTATCGCGGCCAAACCCCAAAGCCTGTTCGCGCAGCGCCTTAAGCTCATCGGCCGTCGCCCGCGAATGCGCTTGCACCAGCAGCAGCTTCTCTTCAAAATCCCCCGCCGTGTGCGCCGCCATGCCGAATATCCCTGCCCCAGCAAACAGCGCGAACGGATTCGACAACGCCCGGCCAATATTCTGCCCCACAGCCGAGGCGCGCTTAGCCACCGTCTGCATCTGCGCTTCGTACTTTTCCGTCCCTTTGGGGTCCACTTTAAACCCCAGCAGGGTATAGATTTCGGCAATGGCGCTCATTGATCCGTTTTCGGCATATAGGTTTTTGCCAGTTCCGCTCTCATATCCAGCAGGTCATTGATTTTCATTATGTCATCAAAACTCTTCAGATCTAAGTCCGGGATCTTTTCGGTTACCAACCGCCAGTACGGACTGGCCTCTTCTAACTCTGGATCGAGTCCGGCAAGGAGGGCGCGGCGCTCATCTGCGCCAGCAGATCCGTCCGCATCTTCTCCAGAGACGCCAGCACCATCTGACGGTCGAACCCACCAGCGCCTCTTTGCCAAAAATTTCCCCAGTTGACCTCCACCACGAAGGCCAGCAATTTAAACAGGCGTGGCATATCCGAGGCGAATTCCAGGGCGAAGAGCTTCATCACCTCCACTGCCTCGTCTGTGGGATAATGGCGCTTGGCATTGACCAGCAGCGCCTTGACCAGATCCCAACCGTTGGTATCGTCTAAACGAGTAGCCAGATGCACCGCCATCAGCTCCCCGCTCTCCATGTCGGTGAAGTTTCCGTCTGTCGCCTTGCGCAGCCGTACGAACAACTTAAAGCTCTGCTCGCCCGCAAATGGATTGACGGAGTATTCCACCCCGTCAATCTCCTTGGTCCTGGGTTCCATGCTCATGCGTTAGTTACTCCCCATGCGTTGTTAAACAATTCCCTGCGCGTAATTCCCGCCCAGGAATAGGTAAGCATCATTCAACAGGAACGTCCAGGCAATCACCCCGGTCGTCTGCCCCTCCGTCCAGGCGGGCAGCTTTTGGAACATCGCCGTAGGCGCTTCCAGCAGCGAAGTTCCCAAACCGTCATTCTGGAAAATCGGCAGAGGCAGCCCCGACGCATATTGCGCCCAGAACATTGCCGACAACACGGCATTGGAAGCGCTGGACGCCATCAGCTTGAGCGTCAGCTTTCCCGCCTTGGAAAGGTTCTTGTCGGCGCACGCCTCCCCATCCACGCCCGTCTGTACCGCCCAGGCGTCCTCATCGTATTCAAAGGTGATACAATCGTCGCCCTTGGCCAGGCCTGTCGGCGTGTATCCGCCGATCACCAGATTGATCTTGTCCAGGCTGTGTACTCGCATCGGCATTTGACACCTCTATTTCCATTGTTCCCAAAAGGGAATCAGTTAATTTGTCCTTAGAAAGTCAAGTTGACCGTCAACCCGACCTTGATCACCCCATTGGTCATAATTCCATTGATGATGAACCCGCTGGCCAGGCGGTTTCCCTTATCCGCCGAGCTGATGTCCGCCACCTTGGGAGTCGTAATGGTGTAGCTCTCCAGGAAGCCGTAATCCGCCCCTTGCATCAGCTTGCACACCTGGCGGAAACAATCCTCGATCTTCGCCAAACCCCGGTCGGTAAACTGCACCTTGGCGTTGTTCACCTTGTAGTTGAACCAGGCCTCTTGTAGCTTGATAGCCAGGCAGTACGATCCTTCGATGATGTCAATGAACTGCCCGCTGCAGCACCGGCCTTCCAGCGTCACGTAAGTGCCGCCCATCGGCACATAGACGTTGCAGTTTTTGGCCAGAGCATACGTCACCTGGGTCGTATTTAGGTTCGTGCCGTCCTGGTTGGCCGCTGTCACGCCCGTCAACTGCTTGCAATCCGCCTGAATAGATCCCGGATTAGCCGCCGACATCACCCCGGCCAGAGCCGCTTCGGGATATTGGTCATGGCCGGCCACGCCGTCAGACCAATCGCTGTAAATCAGCACCCCATTCAAGAGCAAGTCCTGCAGCGTCGAAGCCAGATCGTCCGTCGCCGAAGTCAGAATCGCAGCATCATCATCCGAAGCGTAGAACACCTTATAATTGGGCGGCGCCCAGGTCATGATGTCTTCAATGTCCTGCGCATCGCGCGTAGTCGCCACCAGCCGGAACCAATTGCCGCCATTCGATTGCAACAACGTGGAATTCAAAGCCTCCACCCAGGTCTCCACGGTATGCAGCTTATTGATCACGGCAATGAGTTCCACGTGCTCAAAGAACCGCGTAGCCGCGACATATTCCGGGTCGGTGGTCAGATAACCATCCGTCACCATTTCCGCCAGCGTAGCATAGAACGCAATCCGCTCCGCCGTCGCCGTGCGCGTCACCGCGCAAGTGGTCTGCGTAGCCCCTCCGGTCACCGCCACGTTGGTAATCGTCAGCGGCGTAAAAGGCCGCGCCGTGCAGGTGATCACATGATCGTGAGTCGTGTTATTGGTAACCACCGCCGTGAGAATCTCTTCCGTGGCCGCTAAAATGGTAGCGAGATTGGCGATGGTCGTATCATTGTCGGTATCGAACAGCACCGGCGTAATGGCCGCCCCGTTGACCTTGGCGTTGATCGTATTGCCGGTGATAATGTCACCAGCGAAGGTCAGCACCAGAATGTCCGCAGAAGGCAGCCGCTCCGCCTCGCCGATCACCGCGGGAATCCCAAAGCCCTGCGTAAAGGTCGAAACCGTCTGCAGGTTGACGGTCAGGTTCATCAGAAAGCTGGTATCCATGATTTACTCCTCTATCAAGAATGTTTTTATTCAGCCGGTGGAGCGATAGTAAGCGTCACCGTTTCCCCCGCCCCGTATAAATTGACCGTGGCGCTGAACTCCTCTACTACCCCGACCTGGTCCGTCACCTTCGCAGAAGTGTAAGGTACTGCCATTTCGAAGTTGATCTCCAGCACATCCGCGTCAATGATCGTCTCCCCCTCTTGTTTTTCAATATGCCGCACCGGCGAAGCTCCCACCGGCGACAGATTCAACCCGACCAGGTAATCAGTAATCGTTTCCCGTTCCAGCGAATCCGCTAAATCCGATAGCGCCTCGATTGCTCCTTCACCATAAGCCTCAGCGTACAACGTGAAGCTTCGCATCCCCACTATTTCCGCCTCGCCGTCATCATCCGGAGCGCCGGGCTGGTCATGCCCCATTTTCGCTATATTATGAATCAAAAGCGACAGGTACGTTCCCTCCGGCGCCGGTTGATTCTGGTTGGCCCAAATTGCCTGTACTCGCGCCGTTGTCTGTGCCACTTCAGTCGTGGAATCGTCTTCGAGAATGATTACCGCGTCGGAAATGGTAATCTCATATCCCGACCGCCGCGTCACCGTGATCGTGGTATAATTCCCCGAACTGTCCAGCCCGCCCAGCACCGCGCCGGACACTTCCACCTCAGCAGCAAATCCCGCCGCGATAGCCGTCAGCGTAGCGTTATGGCTGGTCGCCCAATCCAGACGCTCTTCGAATATCTCCCTGGTATTCAGCTTCGCGTAGAAAGCCTCGTTTTCGACAATCAACCGCTCAAAGGTCAGCGTCACCGCCAGCGGCAATTCCTTGCGCACCCAGGCCGCGATATTATTCCGCAGCAGCGTATAGTCAATCATCCGGCTCATCGTACCACCACGACTTTATAATGCGCTAAAATCCGCCCCTGGTACGGAGCCACCGATCGCACCTCGAATTCCCCCTCCGGCAAAATCACCGTATCGGCGTTCACCCCCGTAGCGCGATCCGCCACCTGTAATTTATAGGTCGTATAAATCTTCCGCGCTTCAGAAAAATCCCGACCCTCCGGGACCGTAATCATCTCCTGTGGATCTAATGGCTGCACGCTGCCTGTAAAGCTAAACGGCGTCGCCTCCCCCTTCATAAGAAAATTACCATTGTCATCATAAATCCCCGGCGCTGGTCTACGTCCCATGATCGCTTGCTCGAAGCGTGCAAACCGCGACCTCGGCGGCACCGGAATAATTTCCGAGGGCAGTTCCTTCAGGAGATAATTCCCCACGCTAAGCGGGTTCAGCCGCTCCAGATACAGAGCCATCTGTGCGAACGACAGGGGATTACTATACCCAGCCGGAGGCGTCCAGGGCGTATGGGGATCACTGGGCGGGTCAATGCGTAAATACCCGCCTGCAGGCTCAGTCTCATTCCACAAGCCGTTATTGGAAATCTCCCAGGTGGAATCCGCCATATTGATATAAGAAACCACCAGGGGATGTTCGCCCTTCTTGTTCGCTTGCAGTTGGCAATTCCGAATCGTCACCCGCGTCGCCGTGCGCGGCATATTGCCGCAGTAATTCAGTATCGCATCTTCCTGGTTCCCGTAGCTAATCAGGCCATCCACCAACAGATCGTCGCCGCCATAAAAGCACAAGCCCTGCATACTGGCCCGTTCCGTCAGCGCAGGGTTCTGGTGCACGCGATTAGTATAGAGTCCGTTATTAAAAGTCCGGCAATTCTGGATCGTCAGGAAAGCGCAATCCTTATTCCTGATCCCCGCCTGGCCGTTGTTATAAATATTAGCATCCAACAACGTAATGTGGTCACCATCCTCCGGGTGAAAACCCACCTCATTGTCATAAATAATCGGAGTATCAACAGAAATATCGGAACACTCGCAGAGGTGAAATCCGCCTGTGTGCGCGCGAGGCGTGTGGAAAAAGTAATTGACCTTCCGACCGTCCACAAAATAGCCATCGCCGTACGCATCGCGAATCGTCAACCCCCGCCCAAACGTCCAATTAGAACAGCCCAACAGAAATATCCCATCCGTCACGCAGCACGGAGCAATAATAACCTCTCCGAGCGGAGTAACAGTGATATTCGTTTTCGGCGTCAATACATAAATCCCCCGCCCATCCGCAGACAGAGGAATCTTGGTAGTCTCCGCCCCTCCCCCGAAATACTCCCCGGGAGCAATCAGCAGTTCGTCGCCGTTGTTCAGCGCATCGAACGCCGCCTGCAAATGAGCGTAATCTTCTGATCGTTTGACAGCCATTAGATCCCGCCTGAAACGTCTGAAGTCAATGCCCAACGCACCGACCCCGCCATTTGCCCCGTATCCACCAGAGGATTATTGATCAAAACCTGATTAAAAACCTTGCGGCCTCGGCTCACCCGGCCATTAATAATTTTCATCTGCATAAACATGGCCCGTCCACCCCCGCGAACCTTGCGCCCCTTGGCCCGTTGCGTGGCCAGCGCATTTGGCGGGCTCTTCATATCCACGATGGCACGCTTGATAAACCCCGCCATCTCCTCCCCCATGCGCGCCAGAGCCAAGTCCACATTCATCACCCGACCGCGGCTTTTCAGGCCGTTGATGATCTGCACCAGGAACTCCTTCTGCCGCCCCTGGAAGTGCGCGCGCTTGGCGTCAGCCGTAGGCCGGATAAAGGGCCGCGCCGGAATCTTGGTTTTCCCCCCGCGACCGGCTGCAGGAGCGCCAAATTCGTGCACCGCCGCCAGCCGCGCCATGTCAATGGCGCCCTTCCCCTCGCGCTTCGGCGAGCTTAACAGAAACCCCACCTTGACGACGCGTTTGTCAATCTGATCCAGACCGCGCACCAGAGCGCTCCAGCCCAGATCCTTGAATTCCACGTACTCGCCGTATTTGAATTTCGGCGCCATTTAAATGTACCCCGTCCGGCAACCGATGATATTCGTTCGCATCAGCCCCAGGAGTTTCTTTCCCCAATGCGAGGATTCCAGGTCATCGTCTCCGCTCGGAGCGGCATATCCAATGGCCTGATCCCCATTGCGGATCGAAGTCACCGCCCCGGCAGCCCCGTCCGGGTCGCCGGAAAGCTGGTGCAGCACCCAGTACGCGCAAGCCAGGTCATAGGACGTTCCAAAGGCCGACGGCTCAAGCTGCGCCTGTGCCAGCGTAATCAGTGCGGGCAGCGCCACATTGCTGCTGTACTGTGGCGCTAATCCCACAATCAAAGCCGTAACTTCCACAGCGGCCATTACTCCTCGTCCTCAGCAGTTTTCGGTTCCAATTCCTTGCGTTGCTTCCGAATCGCCGCCTGTACTGCCGGGCGACCATCAGCAGATTCCAGGAAATCCAACACTGCCGGGATAAAACAATTCCCAACGATTTCCACCACCTTCTCCGGCGTCAGCTTCTTAATCATCGCCGCATCGCCTTCTTTGGCAGGCGGAACCAACACGATCAGGTTACCCTTTTGAATCTGAAACTTCACCTGCTCGTCGTCAAGAAACTTCTTGACCTCGCTGTTGGCCAGGGGCATGTCAACCGCCCCCTCCTCGAGCAAGTTCACGCCTGGCTTTAGAATCGAATCCATCGGCCCCAGGCGCGTGACATTCGCTTTTTTCCATTCCACTAACATTGGGCGGCTCCTAATTTTGGTGGTACAGGCGTCCCCGCCTGTTGTCATTCTGGCTTGTCCAGAATCGGGTAAGGGTAGCTCCGGGCCGGGATCAACCCGGAGCTTGAGGGTCAGTCTTTTTCAATCCCTGACGAGTCGTTAAATACCTTCGGCGATCACTACCGACGTGGGGCGGTAAATGAGCACCCCGGCCGTCCGTTCATGGCCGCGAATCTTCCAGCGCACGCCGTTCGTCTCAGGCGGGAACTGCTCGTAAAGCTGCGGCACATGGAACTGCAGATAGGTCGGGTCCTTGCGGAAGCCGACCATCAGATTGCTCGTGTTCCCGCCGCCTACCACCGCCGGTGATACATCCGCCAACGGCTGAGCCGCCATGAACGTGACCCCCGGATGCACCCGGCGCAGGAATTCCAGGATCGTGGTGTCGCTGTTTGCACTGCGCGGCGTGCTGGCAATGTGCGCATACTCGTCCGGGGAAATCATCACGGTATTGATCACCCCCTGGCGTTTCATCAGCGAATCCGGCGTGTTCAGCAGGATGTTCACGTCCAGGATAATCTCGTCCGGGGTTTTCGTGGTCAGGGTGGAATAGGGCACCCAGCGCCCATAGCCACCCGCACCGTTGCGCGTGACATAGCTGGTGACGTTAGGGTGACGCAGGAACCCGACAATCCCGTACTTGAGTTCGCCGTTCCAGCCCAGGTCATCAGTTTTGTATTCCACCGCCTCGCGGCAGGCATTCGCCCGCATCTGTTCCAACGATCTCCCCGCCATCCGAGCGGCACGGATCTCCTGGAACGTGTAATTGTAGCTGGCGCCTACCGACCGAATCACCGCGTAGAACTTCTGGCCGAAAACATCCACCGACGGCCAGTCGTCAGCCGCCGAATTGATGATCTTCGCCAGACCTACCCGGTCATACAGGTAGTAAGCCACCTGCTCGGCTCCCGGCCCCGCCTCGTTGGTCACCGGAAATAGCGACTTCGCCAGAAGTTGCGGGTACTCCGTCTCCAGCGCCATGGCCATGATATGCTGCAATTCATTCTCGAAGAAAATCGTATGCGCAGCATCCATCGCATCGCGTCTTACTAACATGGTCTCTTCCTCCTGGTCAACCAGCCCCCAGGCTTAGTCAACCTTTATTGGTTATTTTTCTTTTGCGTTATGAGTGCTTCGCTTACGACCCGACGTGCAGCAATGCCACGCCCCCGGCGGATCCATTCGACAGGAACTTCGCGCCTGTCCAGGCCACCGCGTAACCTGCCGAAGCAGAGCCGCGCACGCTCCCCGGAGTGTAATCCCCGGATGTCTTGAAACGCACGTAAACCGTGCTGTCCGGCGTCACCGCATCCTCCACCGTGACAAAGACGTCACCCTCCACCAGCACCGGAATAGCCTCGGTCGTGTGATAAGTGGCGATATTGGAGGCCGCATCCTGGCGCGAATGCGTCACCGTCGCCACGCCGCCCCCTACCGATGCATCAGTGAAGGCCACGGAAATTTTCAACGACAGCCCCTCTTCGTTCAAAACCGTGATCGTGTTCAGAGTCGAGTCTGGCGTCGCGCTGACCACCCCGCGTACCGCTTCGATCTGCGACGCAATCGCTTGCAAGGTAGCCGCCTCGCTGGTGGCGTATGTGATCGTGTCCAGCGTAGTGCCGTTGATAGTGATCGCCACCGTATCCGACGCGGCCAGGTTCACACTAAAAAACAGCACCGCCTTGTCATTGACGCCGATCAGAGTACCC